>JBBSBO010000495.1:0-3163 GCA_038251215.1 Caldilineales bacterium | reverse complement strand
TGAAGATGAATCGAGAGTACGTAAAGGCAACGGACCTCAGAACCTTGCCGTCTTGCGCCACATTGCTCTCCATGCACTCAAACAAGAGACCGCTTCCAAAGTCGGTATCAAGAACAAACGCCTTCGCGCTGGATGGGATAACTCCTACCTGCTTGCCGTGCTCAACACCCTGCTCGCATAAGACGCGATTGCCCTGCAAATGACACGTGACACGCTTGACGCGAGAGGGTATACTGTAGTCACCTAAACAACCGCTGTGCCGGCTGTAGCGTAGAATGCCTTCAAAGGGGAGATACGGCCATGAAAATTGTGATGAACCGGGACTATTGCGACGCCGCACTGCCGTTCTGCGCGCGCTGCTCCGCCGCCTTTTTCCGCCGGCCCATGGGCACGGATCGTCCGTGTATCGTCGATGTCGTGGATGACGGCGACGACGAAATGCTGCACTTCGTGCTTCTGACCGACGGCCGCGAGTTGGAGTTTGACCTCACTGAGGATCTCCAAGAAGGGCTGGCGACCGAGGGCTGGGAGTTCTTGGCCGACTTTGAGCCAGGCTTCTTCCGCGAGGGCGCGGCCCAGCGCTGGCGAGAACTCTCCACGCTCTCACCCAGCCACGAATAACCCGCTCGCCCCAGGCGATACCCTGCGGCTCAGCCTCGAATCCCGAATAGATGCCCAAAGAAAAAAGTTCACGCAAGAGGCCTGAGCCGGCCCAATCCCAGCAGGGCGGCGACTCATGCTCTGCGTTCGCGCCGGCGACGGGCGTCGACGCGCTGATCGCAGGCGTTAGCCGCCGTGCGGCGCAGGCGTGCGCCGCGACGCGTTCCACGTCGTGGTTTGTACGGTCGATTGCAGCCGATTATGCCAATATCCAACTGGACGACTGGCGTCGCCCGATCCGCTTCTTGCGCCAGATGGAAGGCGCGCCCCCGCTGCACCTTGGCACGGAGGGCTTTCGCACCGAGATCGTCGACGACCTCAACCCGGCGCGCCACTACATCGCCTTTGTCTTTATCGGCTTCTACCTGCCTGGCTTCACGGCGGAGATGATGCTGTGGCTGTGGGAAGTCGCCAGTTTCGTGCGCTACCGCGGCGTGTGGAGTTGGCCCGACATTGCGAGCGGGCGCATCGGCATTGCGCATGGCCGGCTGGTGCGACGCTATGGGCCGACCGTGTTGCCCGGCTTGATCGCGCATCACATGGCGGCGCGCTAGGGCGATTTTCTACAACAGGCGGGGCGTTTTTGCCTTGGCGGCGGGGTCCGGGCCGCCGAGATCGTCCATGTCGACGGGGTCCGTGGCAGTGGCGCTACGCGCTGCCTGGTTGGCAAGGGCGTCGGCGCGCTCATTCATCTCGTCGCCGGCGTGGCCCTTCTTCCACTCCCACGCTACGCCGCCCGCGGGCTGATGGCGCTCGATGGCAGCCAGCAGACGTTGCCAGAGGTCGCGATTTTTGACCGGCTGCTTGCTCGCCGTCATCCAGCCTTTGCGCTGCCAGCCTTTCACCCACTTGGTGATGCCGTCGCGCAGATAGCTGCTGTCGGTGTAGAGCACCACGCTGCACGGGCGTTTGAGCGCCTCGAGCGCCTCGATGGCGGCGCGCATCTCCATGCGGTGGTTGGTGGTATAGCTGGAGCGCCCGCTGATTTCTTTCGTGCGTGCGTCGTGCTGCAGGATGGCAGCCCAGCCGCCCGGCCCCGGGTTGCCGATGCAGCCGCCGTCGGTGTGGATGATGACGGGTTCACTCATGGCTACAGCGGGCGCGTGAATAGGAGCGCGTCGAAAAGGACGCAGCCTGCCTGACCCGCAGGTTGATCGGGGTCGTGCGCCGTGGGTCGCGGCTCACTGTTCGGTGCGGACTTCGACAAAGGCGGTCTCACCGGCGCGGACCTGGAACTCGGCGCGCACGCTTTCGCCGTTCACCGTGCCGATCAGATAGTATGAACCGGCGGGGACATCGCCCATCGCCCCGTTTTCGCCCCAGGCAGGGTCCGGACCGATGTTGTCCGTGTCGAGGTAGGTCTCGATCTGACGCGCCCACACGGCTTTGCCGCCCTCAAAGCGGGCGATGCTGATCTTGCCGCCTGCCCAGGTGCGCCCATCGTGCGTTAACAGGCGCACGGCAACGGCCCCGCGGCCGGACGCGGGCTTCATCCACAGATAAGGGTTGACATTGTTGGCATAGGTGTTGGCGCCGAGGCGAATCTCTATGTGCAGGTGTGGCCCAATCGCAATGCCCGTCATGCCGACCAGGCCGATAATATCGTTGGGCTGCACGCGCTGGCCCTGGTTGATCAGCACATCGTTAAGGTGTCCATACAGCACGAAGACATCGAGCTGCCCGCCGGCGACGGGCAGGCGCTGGTCCAGCCGGATCACAACCGTGTTGCCATAGAAGTTGTTATATGGTCCCAGCAGTTCGGGGTCATCCGGTCCGGCATGTACGACCTCGCCGCTCACGCCCGCCTCAACTGGCGTACCCAGCGGGTTGGAGACGTCGATGCCGTGGTGCGGGCGGTAGCGATTGCCGGCGGTCGAGCCGAACTGATAGTTCGGGCTTGCCATGGTGTTGGGCATGGCCTCGGAGAAGGGGTTGCTCAGCCAAAAATGGTCGTTGCGGTCGGATGGCATGGGCGCAAAGGATGACCATAGCCGTCCCGGCCCGGTGCTGGAATTCACCCAAGCCGGAGTGGTCGGCTGCGGCAGCGGCGTGGGGGTGGGTGGCGGCGCGGTAGGCGTTGGCGTGTAGCGTACGCCGACCGCAGGCACAATTTCGACCTGCGGAATATTGCTGTTGAGCAGACTGTTGCCCGTTTCGACAGGCTTCAAAAGGTCCGGCGTCACGGTCGCCGTGGGCAGCAGCATGATCTGAGGGAACGCTGCGGCTTTGCCGGTCACCTGCTGCAGCGGCTCCTTGGTCAACGGCTGGACGGCGGGCGCGGCGTTTGCCTGCGGGATCTCGAGCGCGATCACCAGGGGCGTGGGGTTGATCTGATCTTCCAGCAGCGGCGCCAGCATTTGCGAGATGGCTGCACTGTCGTCATCGCCCGCGCGCAGTTCGACCGCGGGAACTTCCTGCCCCTCCGCGGCGAGGGCCGTGGCGAAGGGCGTCGCCGCCGCGTCTTGTAATACGATGCCGCCTTGCGCCGCCGGCGCGCCGGCAT
>JBBSBO010000494.1:0-3175 GCA_038251215.1 Caldilineales bacterium | reverse complement strand
TCTCCGCCGGAGCGCGGCTCAAACAGAATATCGCCAAGGGCGAGGCCATCACCTACGCGCAGGTGGACTTGGTCGAAGATTCGTTCGTGCTCAAACTGCGGCGCCTACAAGATGCGATCGTGCAGAAAGATTAACATAACTACCAACCAGAAGGAGCTAGATGTGGACTATCGACGAATGGGACGTTCCGGCCTCAAGGTATCCGAGGTTTGCCTGGGCACGATGACCTTTGGGCACGGCACGGACGAGGCCGAGGCAAAACGCATTGTCGACCTCGCCTTTGAGGCGGGCGTCAACTTTTTCGACACGGCCAACTCCTATAGCGGGGGCCAATCCGAAGTGCTGCTAGGCAAGGCGCTGGCCGGGCGACGCCACGACGTGATCGTCGCCACCAAGTTCGCCAACCCCATGGGACTAGGTCCCAACAACTCCGGCATGTCGCGGGTGCATATTATGCAGACGATCGAAGACAGCCTGCGCCGCCTGCAAATGGAGTATGTTGACCTCTTCTATATCCATCACCTCGACGTGCAAACGCCACTGGAGGAGATGCTGACCGCACTGAACGACTTGGTGCGCCAGGGGAAGGTACGCTACCTCGCGTGCAGCAACTACGAAGCCTGGCGGCTGATGGAGGCTCTGTGGATCAGCGACAGCCAGGGCATGTCGCGCTTCGAGTGCTACCAGCCGCAGTATAGCTTGGTCGTGCGCGACATCGAGGAAGAACTGATCCCGCTGTGCGAACACAAGGGGCTGGGCGTCGTGGTGTGGAGCCCACTGGCAGGCGGTTTCCTCAGCGGCAAGTATCAGCCGGGCAAGCGCGTAGTCGAAGGCACGCGCAGCGCCGAGGATTGGGCCTACCCGGAGCGCTATTTCGCGCCGAACGCCGACGAGATCCTCGCCACGCTGCTGTCCGTCGCTAAGGAGCTGGGGCGCACGCCGGCGCAAGTGGCGTTGCGCTGGACGTTGGAACAGCCGGCCATCACCAGCGCCATCATCGGCGCGCGCACGGTAGAGCAGGCGCGCGACAATATGCTGGCGGGCGAGTGGCACATGCCCGCCGACGCCCTCGCGCGGCTGAACCAGGTCTCACAACAGCCAATGCGCTACCCGAAATCGATGGAATACAACATGCACGAGCGGCGCGACGCCGCGGTCAAGATGCCGTCGCTGCAAAGCAAATAGGGCGAACACAGCACAAGCACGCCGTTTTCGGGGGAACATCAGGCGCAACCGCTTCGTCTTACGCTTGAATCGGAAAATGGAAGAGTACACTGCACGCCTTCCGATCCGGATTCCAAGCGCATCGTTTAGTCAGAAAGGATGAAGCCATGAAGTTTCGCCAGACTCGGTTCGTCGTTCCCCTCATCGTCGCGTGGGTGTTGTTAACCGGAGCGCTGGTCGCGGCGCCCTTCGCGCCTGCGGTCTATGCGCAGGACAGCGTGAGTAGCACCGCCCTGCCGCGCACGATCACCGTCGTGGGCGAAGGCAAGACCAACATCAAGCCCGACATCGCGCGCGTCAACATCGGCGTGGAGACGGTCAAGTCCACCGTGCAAGAAGCCAGCACCGAAAACAAGGCCACCGTCGAGGCCGTGGTGGCTGCCTTCAAGGACGCCGGCGTCGCGGACGCTGACATCCAAACGTCCAGCTACAGCGTCTTCGCCGAGCGCTATGGATCGGACGGACCCCTGGCAGAGACTGACATACGCTACCACGTCAGCAACAACGTGAATGTCAAGATCCGCGACCTGGAAAGCGTCGGCACGTTGCTGGACGCGGCCATCGAGGCCGGCGCCAATAACATCTACGGCGTCGAGTTCGCGTTGGACGACCCGACCGAGGCGCAGTCCCAAGCCCGCGCCAAGGCCGTCGAGCGCGCCAAGGCCAAAGCCGAAGAACTGGCGGGTCTGACCGGCGTCGCGCTGGGCGATATCGTCAGCGTCAGTGAAATTATCGGCATGGGCGGCGGCTTCTACAACGGCATGGTCGGCGCTTCGTCCTACATGGGCATGGGCGGCGGCGGCGGCACGCCCGTCTCCCCCGGCGAACTGGAAGTCAGCTACCAGATTCAAATCTCCTACGCCATCGCCGAATAGCGGTGCAGGCGCTGACCGGGTTTCCCTTGCCGGCAGCAGGAGAAAACAAAAGAGAGAGGCGGGCCGCGACTCTGGCCCGCCTCTTTCTTCGTCTCGACCAACCGATCTCTTATGCGACAAGCTCCAGCGTCACCACCGTATCGGCGGCATCGGGCGCCGAGATTGGCCCCTGGATGACGACGGCTCCATCGGCGTGGCTCACTGTGAGCGGGCGATGTTCGGCGTCGCTGAGCAGCCAGGCCGCGGCCACAGGCATCTCCGGCAGCGCGAGACGTCCACCTGCCGGCCAGTCAAAAACGTGCAAATAGACGCGATCCGCGCGACGCGTTGAGCGACACCACGTCTCGTTTTGAATCGGACCGGGCCGCGTGCCGTAGATAGCTTCCCCGTTCACCTCCAGCCAGCGGCCAATCTCCTGCAAGCGCTCCACACTTGGCGCGGGGATAACGCCTTGCGCAGTCGGCCCCACGTTGAGCAGATAGTTGCCCCCCTTGCTGACGATATCCGCCAGCTTGCGGATCAGCTCCTCCGTGGACTTCCAGTTGTGGTCGTTGGCCTTGAATCCCCACGTATCGTTGATGGTAGCGGGCGTTTCCCAATCGGCATCGACGAATTGGCCGGGGATGCGATTGTCGCCGGCGGAGGCGTAGTCGCCCAGCGCATTGCCCAGCCTGCCGCTCACCAGGCAGTCCGGCTGAAGTTGGCGGCAGAATTCCAGCAGCGAACGGCTTTGTTCGGCGCTGATACCCTTAGGCGTGTCGAACCAGATCAAGCCGATGGGGCCGTAATGGGTCAATAATTCGGTCACTTGCGGCTTCACATAGCTCTCCAGATAGCCGTCGAAGTCCTTCACCGCTTCGTCATAGTCCCAGTCATTGCCGTCGCCGTCGGGGTGATGCCAATCCTGCGTCTGCGAATAATAGAAGCCCAGGCGAACGCCTTGCCGCGCGCATTCCTCTGCCAACTCTTTTAGGGGATCGCGCCCAAACGGCGTGCCGTCGACAATGTTGTACGGCGTCAAGGCCGTATCATACAGGCAGAAGCCATCGTGGTGCTTCGATGTGATCACCAGATAC
>JBBSBO010000493.1:0-3185 GCA_038251215.1 Caldilineales bacterium | reverse complement strand
GGCGACCACGCGGCGCTCGATGCCCTCCAGGTCCACGCGCATGGGCGGCGGCGCCTCATCATGCTTGCGCTTTCCTGCGCGCTTAGCTGTGCTCGGCGACGCCTTGCCGCCGCGCGCCGTGCTGTCCGCCGGCGGAATCAGGGCCTCGGCGTCGGCGTTGCGCAGGCGGCCGCGTTGACGTAGCGCCGCTTCCTCGTCGAACTCGTCATCCAACGCGTCATCGTACTCGTCGTCATATTCATCGTCGAGTTCGTCGCCCGGGCGATCAGGATCCGCCGCGTCGTCCTCGTCGCTCTCGTCGCCGCCATCATCGTCATCATCGCCGTGCTTGGCATCCGCCTCGCGCTCGTCGTCGTCGAAGTCCGGCTTGGGGATAAACGGGTTGGGCAGGTCATCTTGCAGCGTGATCAAATAGGGCCGCATGCCCCAGGGGAAGCCCAGGTCAAAGTGCAGCCCGTCATAGACCGGGTTGAACTCGCGCAAGCTCAGGAAGTAGAGATACTTGCCGTCGGGGTCAAACGAGGGGCTGATATCGTGCAGCACCGGGCGCGTGACCGTGAAGACCTTGCCCGCGTTCTCGTCTGCCGCCTGCGTCACCGGCGGCTCCTCGCCGGGCGTACCGTCGTCGGGCGTGCGCTCGCCAGGCGTGATGCGTGCGGGCAGCGCGGCCATGCGGATCTCGCTGGTGCTCAGCGTACCGCTGAAGCTATACGCCAGCCAGTTCCCGTCCGGCGACCAGTCAAATCCGCCGATGTTGCGAAACGGGCTGCGGTCGATGACACGCAACTCGCCGCTGTCCAAGTCCAGCAGCAGCAGCTCATCGCGATGATTGGTCAGCGCCAGGCGATTGTCCACCGGCGACGCCTTCACTTCCACCACGCGCCCCAGGTCGAGATCGTCGAGCCGGCGCGGCGGCTGCGTGGGTTCAGGCCCGAAGATCTCCACGGTCTCCTCGCCAGGTTCGTCCGTCACCGCTACTAGGTGTTGCCCGTCATAGAGCCACAACGCGTGCCGATAACGGACGCCATCGCGCTTGCCGTATTGCAGTACAGGCCCCTCGTGGTTGAAGAAGGCGAAGACCTTGCCGCGCGTGGTAAAAGCAAGCGCGCGGCCGGACGGGTGCAGCGCGAAGCCGTCCATATAGCGCCCGGCGTCGACAAAGCGGCGATTGCGCTGCACGCGCGGGCTGCGATAGGCAACCTCGACGCGCGTTGTCGCGTCCGTCTCCGGGTCGAAGACAAAGAGATCCGCGCCGGCATGATAGACAATGCGCCGTCCGTCGCTGCTGGGGTTGCGGGCGTAGTAGTCCTCGTGGTCGCTGTGACGGCGCAGGTCCGTTTCGTCGGGCCGGCAGCTGTACAGGTTGCCGATGCCCTCGTGGTCGCTGACAAAGAAGACGCGCGAGCCGAATGCACCGGTCAGCCACATCGGCGCGGCGATATTGCCCGGCAAGTCCGGCAAGAAGCGCGCGAACTCGCCGTCGCCCTGGCGGTCGATCCACAGCTGCCCGGTGGTGCCGCCGCGATAGCGCTTCCAACGCGCCGGGTCGCCGATGTTGCGCCCGATGACCACGGCCCCATCCGGCCCAAAGGCGATGGCGCGCGCCGGGCCAATAGGCAATTGGACGGCCTCGCCGTTGGCGGCGTCGGCCGCGATCTCGAACAGCGCCATCTCGCTGCTCGCGACCTGGCGGTAGTTGCTCGTGAAAAGGATCGACTTGCCGTCCGGCGACCAGCCGGCCACGCGGCAATTGCTATTGAAGTAGGTCAGCCGCTGCGCGCTGCCGCCTTCCGCCGGCATGAGGTACACCTCCGAGCCGCCCTCCTCGCGCCCCACAAAGGCCAAGAGCGTCCCGTCCGGGGAGAGCATAGGATAGGTGACCTCGCCCAGGTTGCTCGTCAGGCGACGGGCCATGCCGCCCGCCACGGGGACGCTCCACAGGTCATCTTCCGAGACAAAGACAATGGCGTCTTGCCAAATGGTCGGGTACCGGTAATAGCCGGATGTCATAGTCACTCTCTCACTTCCGCTCAGCGCCGCACGCAACCGGCGCCGGAGTCCGCGCAAACCTCAAAACGATAGTATAGCCTCGAGTAGAAGCTGACGCCAAACTTCCGCGCCCAATTGGGCCGGCGAGCTTGCCGCGGCGTTCGCCCTGCCGTTGCCGCCGCGCCCGGCGGCGTGCTATAATCCGCCTGCATCGCTGTGCTATTGACGTTCCCGATTGTTGTTCCAGATTGATGTTCCCGATTGACGTTCCGCACCCCAGGAAGGACCTTTGCTATGCCGCCGATGACCGCGCCGCAGCAGCGCGCGCTGCACCAACTCCTTAGCCGCCTGATCGACCAAGAGGCTGCACGCGTACTCGTCGCGCCCATGGCAGCCAAGCCCGGCTTCTGGTTTGGCGGCGGCAACCTTGTACAGGACGAGCAGGGCGTGATCTGGCTGTGCGGGCGCTATCGCAACTACGGCGACTCGCGCACCGGCCTGGCTGCGGGAGAGCGCGGGCTGGAGGTCGCCATCTTTCGCTCCGATGACGGCGGCGCCGGCTTCCGCAAGGTGCAAAGCTGGTCAAAAACCGACCTCACGCCGGCGGACGGCAAGGTCCTCTCCTATGAGGGCACGGCGCTGCACCGCACGGCAGACGGCGGTTGGGAGCTTTTCATTTCGTCCGAAAAAGAGCGGAGCTACCCCTCGCCCCTCGAAAGCTACCAGAAGCCGGGCACAGGCGTGTGGTCCATCGATAGGCTGACGGGCGACCGACCCGACGCCTTCGACAGCGTCCTCATGCCCGTACTGACCAACGACACGCGGCCCTCCTATCTGCACGTCAAAGACCCGGTTGTCTTCGACACAGGCGACGGCGACACGGCCCTGATCTTCTGCTCGCACCCCTTCTCGTGGTCCTCCTCTAACAGCGGCTTGGCCCTGCGCCGCGCCGGCGAGGCCGGCTTTGCCCTTCACTCCTGGGAGATCGTGCCCCGCGGCGCCACGTGGGACGTCGCCGCCACGCGCATCACCGGGCGGGTGGCGCTGCCCGCCGTGGGCCTCTTTGCCGAGCAGCCCGCCGCTCTCTACTTCTACGACGGCGCCGAGTGTCTGCGCGCGCATGATGAAAACAAAGCTGCAGTGCGTCGCCCGCGCGGCTACAGTTGTGAGGAGATCGGCGGGGCCTTCGCCGGCTT
>JBBSBO010000492.1:0-3189 GCA_038251215.1 Caldilineales bacterium | reverse complement strand
ATATCGTCATTTCTGACTACTCCCTGCCGCTGTTCGACATGCCGCACGCCCTGGCCGTGGTGCAAGAGCTTCAGCTTGATCTCCCTTTCATCATCGTCTCGGGCACCATCGGCGAAGAAGCGGCCGTCACGGCCCTCAACTCCGGCGCGCACGACTTCATGGCGAAGGACAAGCTCTCGCGCCTGGCCCCCGCCATCGAGCGCACCCTGCGCGATGCCGGCGTCCGCCGCGCCCGCCGCCAGCGCGAGCGCGAGTTGGAAGTCATCGCCGCCCTCACCGGCGCGCTGCGCCAGGCCGAGGCCCGCGCCGCGCTCCTGGCCGTCATCGTCGACGAGGTCGGCAACCTGTTTCAGGCCAGCGGCGTCGCCCTGGGCACGCTCGATGCCGACTCTGACGAGGTGGTCTTCGAAGTGGCGCGCGGCACCGGCGAGCGCTTTGCCGGCCAGCGCCGCGTCTCGGCCGACCCGCTCTTTGGCGGCGCCCTGGCCACTTCTCAGCCCTTCACCGGGCAGCCCGCCCCCTACCAATCGCCGACGGCTGTCGTGCCACTCCAGATCCATGGCGGCGTGCTGGGCGTCTTGTGGATCGAGCGCGAAATGCTCCTGCGCGCTGAAGATGTGCGCCTGCTGGGCACCGTGGCCGATATCGCCGCCAATGCGCTGAACCGCGCCACGCTCTATGAGGAGACCCAGCGCCGCCTCGACCGTCTGACCGCCCTGCGCACCATCGACCTGGCCATCAACGCCAGCCAAGATATGGGCATCATCCTCGAAGTGCTGCTGGGGCAGGTGCTGACCCAACTGCACGTGGATGCCGCCGCCCTGCTGCTGGTCAACCCGGTCACCCAATCGCTCGACCAGGTGGCCGCGCGCGGTTTTCGCAGCCCCGCCGCTGGCCGCGCCAGCCTGCGCCTCGGGCAGGGGCTGGCCGGGCGCGCCGCCCTCGAAGGCCGGCACATGACCTATGCCAACCCGCAGGGCGCCTACGCGTTGTCGAACGCCCGCGCCGGCCGCGTGGACAGCCTCAACCATCTGGCCGCCGAAGCCGACCCCACCAACCTGTCGGCCGAGGGCTTTGTTTCCTACCACGCCGTGCCGCTGCTCGCCAAGGGCGCCGTCAACGGCGTGCTCGAAGTCTTTCACCGCCAGCCCCTCCGCAACGACGCCGAGTGGGAAGAGTACCTCGACACCCTGGCCGGCCAGGCCGCCATCGCCATCAACAACATCTCGCTGGTGGAGGGCCTGCAGCGCTCGCACGCCGAGCTCGGCCAGGCCTACGACGCCACCATTGAGGGCTGGTCGCGCGCGCTCGACCTGCGCGACCGCGAGACCGAGGGCCACACCCAGCGTGTGACCGAGGTTACCCTGCGCCTGGCGCAAAACCTGGGCCTCCACGGCGTCGACTTGACCCACGTGCGCCGGGGCGCGCTGCTGCACGACATCGGCAAGATGGGCATCCCCGACAGCATCCTGCACAAGCCCGGCCAGCTCAGCGACGAAGAGTGGGTCATCATGCGCCGCCACCCGCTCTACGCCTACGAGCTGCTCTCGCCCGTGGCCTACCTGCGCCTGGCGCTGGATATTCCCCACTACCATCACGAAAAGTGGAACGGCGCCGGCTACCCCTACGGCCTGCAAGGCGAGCAAATTCCGCTGCAAGCGCGCCTGTTCGCCGTGGTGGACGTGTGGGACGCCCTGCGCTCCGACCGCCCCTACCGCGCCGGCTGGCCCGAAGACAAAGTCCGCGCCTACCTCAAGGCCCAATCTGGCCTGCACTTCGACCCGCGCCTCGTCGAAGCCTTCTGGACGCTCGACCTCTGACCTCGGCCACTTCGGAAAACAAAAAGGCCCGGCGACTAGCCGGGCCTTTTTTATTGCTTTGGAGCGGGTGATGGGGCTCGAACCCACGACATTTTGCTTGGGAAGCAAACGCTCTACCAACTGAGCTACACCCGCATCTATTGCGTCTTCAAGCCCAATTATACCAATGTCGCGCCGCTTGACAATACCCGGCTAGCGGCGCGTCCGCCAGGCGTTCAGCGCCGCAGCCAGCAGCACCCACACCCCAAATGCCAGCGCCAATACCGCCGCGGCAACCAGTAGCGGCATACCAACCCGGCGAATATCGCCCGCCAACAGCGCCAGCGGGACCGCGATCACCCCGAACGCCACGACCAGCGTCCAAAAGAACTTGCGCTCGCCGCCCATGACGACGCTGCCGGCCGCTGCGCCCAGCGCCGCGCCGGCGAAGATCGTGAGCGCCATGAGTTTGACGGAACCCCACAGCGCTCCTTGCATGAAGTCCGGTTTTGCCCACCATTGCAGGATGGCCGGCAGCGTCAGCGCCAGCCCTGCCACGCCGCCGGCCGCCGCCCCGAGCCCCGCCCACGTCACCGCCGCCCGCTGCCAATCCGTGCGTTGCGTTGTGTCCATGGCTGTCTCCCCTTTTTCTCCAAGCCGTCCCGGCTGCCGCGACATTTTGCTTGGGAAGCAAACGCTCTACCAACTGAGCTATACCCGCGCAGCCCTATATTTCCGGCATATTAGCACACATGCCCCCTTCATATCAATGAGCGTTTTGTCAGGAGTATAATCCTTTGGGCAAGGTCCAACGAGACTAGCAACCACTTTCATGCAGGGGATGCCGATGATGCGGAAATCATGGCCACGCGTGAGATTCGTCTACTTGGTTGGCTTTTTACTCGTGTTTACGGCATCAAGCGCCTGTTCACCCCAGCGGCAACAAGTTACGGCTGTGCTTTCGACTATTGCTCCAACGCCGCCTGCTGCAACTGCGACCTTTGCGCTTTCGACTATTGCTCCAACGTCGCCTGCTGCAACTGCGACCTTGACGCGCGAGCCAACGCCCACTGGTGTTTCACATACGTTGCTAGTTTCAACAGAGCTGGCAATTGATCCAATCACCGGCTGGCTGATCTACGCGGACAGTTCCTCTGGACTACGCATGCAATTTCCGCCAACTTGGTACGGTCCGGATGTTTACCTCTGGGGTCATGGTATCCGCCTCGAAGTGGGGTCAGACACCGCCTATGGATACGGAACAAGCCAGGAAGATCGGGATTACCAAATCCAGAATTCCTATTACGTTGTTGTGGGTTATACCAAGAACGACAGCAGCTATGAAACATTGGATGCGATGAGCGTAGATCAGCCGTGGCTAGATAATTAT
>JBBSBO010000491.1:0-3191 GCA_038251215.1 Caldilineales bacterium | reverse complement strand
CATGGCCGCGAGTATACCACAGCCAACAGCAAACCAACCGCAAAGGACGCAAAGGGCGCAAAGGAAAAGCAACAGCAAGAACTACACCCATATGCTCATGCCCTCCTCCGCCCGGTTTGACGCCAAGCCGCCGCCGAATTAGGATACAGTTAAACGCGCCCATCACAGCCCGCTGTAGCCCGGCTGTTCTCTGCGTCCTCCGCGCCCTCTGCGGTAGGTTTTTAGCTGTTCTTGCTGTTGCTTTTCCTTTGCGCTCTTTGCGGTTTGATTTTTTTGCCGGAGAATTCCCATGCTGCGAGTGGAAGACATCACCCAGTCCACCGTCCTCGTCGAGCGCGGGCGTATGGCGGACAGCTTCTGGACGCGCCTGCGCGGGCTAACGTTCGTGCGCGACCTGTCCCCGGGCGACGGCCTGCTGCTGCGGCCCGCCAACCAGATCCACACCCACTTCATGGCCATCCCCATCGACGTGATCTATCTGGATGCGGACGAGCGCGTGCTGGACGTGGACGCCGCGCTGGCGCCCTTCAAGTTTGGCCGCCTGCGCCGCCAGGCCCGCGCCGTACTCGAACTGCCCGCCGGCACAGCCGCCGCGCACGGCGTGCAGCCCGGCGACCAACTGCGCGTCAGCGTAATTTGACCCTTACACACAGGTTTTCGCGAGGAGGACCCAACCAATGAACGACCCGCAAATGACAGTTGACGAGATCTTAGACGCGTTGGAGCCAATCGGAGGAGGATACCCGCGCGCGGCGTTGGATGCCGCCATGGCCCAACCCGAAGCGATGATCCCGCGCCTGATTGAAATCCTGCACAACGCGACACAAGAGCCGGACTCATTCCTCGAGTCGCCGCTGCCCTTCTACGCCCTAATCCTGCTCGGTCATCTCCGCGCCGGAGAGGCGCACGCCGCCATCCTCGACTTTGCCGCCCTCGACTGCGACGCGCTGGAGAATATGCTGGGCGATGTGCTGACGGAGCTGATGCCCATCATCCTCTATCGTACGTGCGGCGGCCAAGTGGAAGGCATCAAGGCGCTGGCGCTAGACCCTGAAGCGTGCGAAGATTCGCGCAGCGCACCTCTGGATGCGTTGGCCTATGCCGTAGTTGACGGTGTACTGCCGCGCGGCGAAATGATCGAATTCCTCGGCTCTTTGCTCGACCCGGCCCGCGCGGCGGAACTGCCGGAAATGACACAAACCTTCGCCGCCTCAACAGCCTATTCGCTGCAACCGGCCGAATTGATGGATGTCCTCAAAGCCGCTTTCGAGGCCGACCTCATCGATCAGTTGTATATAGGCGACTGGGAGGGGGCCAAAGTAGCCAACGAAATGAGCCGCGACGAAGCCTACCAACTTCTGCGCGCGAGGATGGCCTCCGATTCGCTCGACGACCTGCACGCCATGCTCCCCAGTTGGAATATGTATAATCATGGCGCGGACGATAGCGCGGACGACAACTTCCTCCTCCCGCCCAGCCAAGACGAGCTTCTCTCGATGCGCTCCCCCAAGACCTACGACGACGCCAAGCGCAAGAAAAAGCGCAAGGCCGCCAAAGCCTCGCGCAAAAAGAACCGCCGCAAATAGGAGGCTCGCCCCATGCCAACCGCCCGCGACGTGCGCGTGACCGCCCGCCCCTATCGCGACTTCGATGACTTCCTGCGCATCCGCCAATTCCTCATCGACACCTATCCCCTCTACGGAACCTACCACAACTGGGAGATCCGCCGCTGGGAAGGGCAGTGGTACTGGGGCGACGTCGCCAGCAGCCTGGAGTGGGCGGCGAGCATCTGCCTCTGGGAGACGGAGCAGGGCGAGATCGTGGGCGCCGCCCACGCCGATACTCCCGGCAGCCTCGCCATACAGGTTCACCTAGACTATCGCCGCTTGGAAGACGAGATGATCGACTGGGGCGAATCTCATCTGGCAGCGCCCAACGCGGCGGGCCAACGCCAACTGGAGGTGGAAGCCCATGACTATGACGCCGCCCTCCATACGCTCCTGGCGCGACGCGGCTATACGCAGACCGACAGCTGCGGCTACCAGCGCCGGCGCCCGCTCGATGCGCCCATCCTGCCGCCGCCCGCCACGCCGGGCTATACCCTGCGCAACTTGCAGCCCGGTATGGACGACTGCGTGCGCTATACCGAAGCCCTCGGCTCGGTCTGGTCCCATTCACGTTCCATGGTGGAAGGCGTCGCCCGCTTCCAAACCTCGCTCTCCTATCGTCCCGAGCTGCACCTCGTGGCAGAGGCGACAGACGGCTCCTTGGCGGCCTTCGCCGGCTTCACCGTGGTCGAAGCCAACCACACCGCGGTCGTCGAGCCGGTGGGCACGCACCCCGCGCACCGGCGTAAACACCTGGCGCAGGCGCTGATCATCGAGGGATTGCACCGCCTGCAACCGCTGGGCGTGGAGATGGTTTACCTGGGCACGGGCGACGACGAAGCCGCCAACCGGCTCTATGAGCAGGTCGGCTTCACGCACGCCGACATGTTCCATGTCTGGCGCAAAACCTGGCCTGGCTAGCCGCCGCCGTTCAAACTAACCAGGGCGCATTTCATATCGGGGGCAGAACAACTTCACACCGCAGAGGGCGCAGAGCACGCAGAGGAAAAAACGCTGCATGGCGCTGCGCCTCGGAGGAGATCGATGCGGGTTTTGAGCGCATGAACCCTGACGTTGTTGGCTGTTCTCTGCGCTCTCTGCGTCCTCTGCGGTGCGCTTTTTCTTTGCGTCCTTTACGGTTTTTAGTGATTCCGGCGCGCGGTTTGACGCCCATCCGCCGCCCGTGATATAGTCGAGCCAACTCTGACGGCCCGCCGGCGTCTTCCCAACCCCGAGTTGCGCCATTCACTTACCATCCCAGGCGGGCGCAGGGCCACTGACACAGTCAATTCGATCTTGCCCCCGGCGCGCGCCGCGCGCGCGAGCAGGCATATCCGCCGCTTGTGCGCAACGCATTCAGTTCGAGCCTGGAGCCTTTCGCCCAGGCCCCAGGAGCCAGGCCTTAGGAGAATGTCCGTGACTACTGCGGCGCAAACTACCGTCCCCAGCCGTCCGCCGGCCCCGCGCAGCCGCCCCAGCCGCCGAGCGATCAAACGCAATTTGGAAGGCTGGCTTTTCGCCTCGCCCTGGATCGTCGGTTTCTTCCTGTGGACCCTCGGCCCGATGATCGCCTCGCTGGTGATT
>JBBSBO010000490.1:0-3193 GCA_038251215.1 Caldilineales bacterium | reverse complement strand
GCCGGCGACTCACCAGCGTGAATGATCTGCTCAAGCTGATTACGATGTTCTACTATGAGTGTGACATGTCGATGTATTCCCATGCATCACAGTCTACAGCACCAAGCATAATCATCACAATCTATGTTAACTGACCACTAGTCGCCTGTAAGAGTAACGACAATACAGTAGACCTCTTTGCGGTTTGCCGTTTTTCGCTTAGCCCCCTCCGCGCCCGACCTGGTATACAATAGGCGTGCAGCTTGTCAGCGCCTGAAGTAGAGCCTGAAGGGAAGAAGGATCGCCCGTGCACCATTTTGAAGCCGTCCCCGAGATCACCGAGGCCGACCAGATCGCCATCATCCAAGCGATCATGTCCGGCGAAGAAGCGCCGCTGGACAGAAGCGTATATACCTTCCTGATCTGCCGGCAAGGATACACGCTGATCGCCATGGCCCGGCTGTACAACCGCTTGTCCCCCGCCTTCCTCGCCGGGGCCGCCGGCTTGGCGGACCAACTGCCGCCCTATCGCGCGGCATGCGAGCTGCGCCCGCCGATCTTTGTCGTCGAGCCTCCCCTTGACGAGGTTACGCGTGGCCTCGTCGAGCTGGCCGTGACCACCTGCCGCGCCCGCGACCACGACCTGCTGATAACGCACGTTCCCGCCGACGCCATCGACCTGTGGCGCGCTCTGGGCTTCACACCCCTCGCCGCCCCGCACCAGGCAGGCGGTGCGCCCGAGCACACTATGTACCGCATGTTGGAGCCGGTCGCGCCGCCCCCGCCCGCCGGCGAGCCGCTCAGCTTTATGCCGGGGCCGGTCAGCCTGCCCGCGGCCGTGCGCACAGCCTTTTGCGCCGAACCCGTCTCGCACCGCGCCGACCAGTTCATGCAGGATGTGCAGCGCCTCAAGGCGACCCTATGCGAGCGCGTCAACGCCCGCCACGTAGAGCTGCTCTTCGGCAGCGCCACCCTCGCCAACGAGGCGCTGGCCGCGCAGCTCACGCAACTGCACCAACGCGGCATCATGCTGTCTAACGGCGAGTTCGGCAGCCGCCTGATCGAACAGGCCCGCTGCTGGCAGCTCGACATCGAGGCCTACGCCTCCGAGTGGGGCGAACCCTTCGACTACGCCGCGCTGGAAGACCGCCTGGCGCGCAACGGCGACAACGCCGACGGCAACGACGGCAACGACGGCAACGACGAAAACGACATTGGCTGGCTGTGGTTCACGCACTGCGAAACCTCCACCGGTATGCTCAACGATCTGCCGCGCCTGAAAGCGCTGTGTGCGCGCTACGACGTCCGCTGCTGCGTGGACTGCATCAGCTCCATCGGGGCCGTGCCTATCGACCTGGACGGCGTCTACCTGGCGACCGGCGCCAGCGGCAAGGCGCTCGGCTCCTATGCCGGGCTGGGCATGGTCTTCTACAACCAACCCATCGCGCCCTCGCCCGCCATCCCGCGCTACCTGGACATCGGCTACTACGCCGCGCGCAATGGCGTGCCCTTCACCCTCATGTCCAACCTGATCTACGCGCTCGCCGCCGCCCTGCAAATCTTCGACGCCGGCTATTATGTGAAAGTCGCGCGCCTGGCCCAGCAGATGCGCCATGCCCTTGCCGCCACGGGCCTGCGCCTGGTGGCGGCGGACTCCTCCATCCCCACCGTCACCACGCTGGCGCTGCCGCCGCAGGTGAACTCCGTGGCGCTGGGCAATGCGCTGCTGGCCGCGGGCTACGAACTCAGCTACAAAAGCCGCTACTTGGTCGAACGCAACTGGATCCAGATCTGCCTGATGGGCGAACACCCGCCGCAGACGGTGCGCGCCCTGATCTCCGAATTTCATGCGCAAGCCAAGCGTCTCTCGGCGGGACAGCAAGGCGGAATCGCCTCATGAACAGCTTTGCCGGCGGCTTGCTGATTGGCTTTGCCTGCGGCCTGTGGTTCGCCATTCTGCTCTACTGGCTGGCGGGCAAGCGCATGGCCTACCTCAGCGCGGCCGCAGCCTCCCCGTCGCAGCCCAAAGCCGCAGCCGCGCCCGCCGCCCCGCCCCAGCCGGACGCCCACTTGTCGGATGACGGCTCGGCGGATGACGCCCTGGCGGATGACGCCCTGGCGGATGAAGATGACTTCGCCCCGCCGGAAGGGCCGCCGGCGGACGACGCCTCGCCCTCCCAAGCGGACGCGGGGACCTCGCGCTACACGCGCTTGGTGAGCATGACCGGCGGTGATGCGGCTAAGGCCGAGCGACTGATCGACTACGAGCGCAAGCGCGCCCCGGACGCAGCGCGCTCGATCTGGATCCAAAACGCCATCGACCGGCTGATCCACGACCGCACTTAGCCGCGCCCCTCGCGCCGCGCCGTCCACCGGAGCGCCCCATGCAACTGCCGCCCTTCCGCCTGGAACGCTACTTCGCCCGCTACGAGTTCGCCGCCGAGTTCCTCCTGGGCAGCTCCGACTGCGAGTCGTGGAGCGTGCAGGAGCTGCTCGACCTGGAGCCGGGCGCAGCCGCCGCCTTCGCCGCCCATCGCCTGGGCTACACCGAGTCGGCGGGCAACCCCACGCTGCGCGCCGCCATCGCCGCGCTCTATGCCACGGCGACGCCGCAGGATATCCTGGTACACAGCGGCGCCGAAGAGGCGATCTTCCTCTTCATGCACGCCATGCTCCAGCCGGGCGACCACGTGATCGTGCATTGGCCCTGCTACCAGTCGCTGACGGACGTGGCGCGCAGCCTCGGCTGCGAGGTCAGCCTGTGGCGCGCACACGCCGAAGCCGGCTGGGCGCTGGACGTGGACGAACTGGAGGCGGCTATCCGCCCCAACACGCGCGCCGTCGTCCTCAACACGCCGCACAACCCCACCGGCTACCTGATGGCGCCGGGCGACTACGCGGCGGTGCATCGTCTGGCGCAGACGCACGGCCTGCTCCTCTTCTCCGACGAGGTCTATCGCGAGTCGGAGCATCGCCCCGCCGACCGGCTCCCCGCCGCCTGCGACCTGGGCGACCACGCCGTGTCGCTGGGCGTACTCTCCAAGAGCTATGGACTCGCCGGCCTGCGCATCGGCTGGGTCGCCACGCACAACCGGGACGTCTTGCAGCGCATGGCGCAGCTCAAGGACTACACGACAATCTGCAACAGCGCGCCCAGCGAGTTCCTCGCCGAGTTGGCGCTGCACCGGCGGCAAACCCTGCTGGCGCGCAACCT
>JBBSBO010000489.1:0-3195 GCA_038251215.1 Caldilineales bacterium | reverse complement strand
TAGGCGAGCACCATATGCGCCTGATTCAGGCGCACCGCCTTGACGTAAGTGATCCTGAGGCGCTGGATCGGCACGCCCAGTTCCTTCAGGGCGAAGTACTTGGCGATGGAAAAATCCTCGCAATCGGCGCCGTCGCTGGCAAAGGATTCTGCCGGCGTCGCCCAATAGTCCTCCACCCGCCAATGCTTCAGATCGTCGATGAAGGGTATCCCGTTGACGAAAGTATTGACCGGGCCTAGCAACGCCAGGTCGTCTCCGACGGGGCGCGGCGCGGCCGCGGCTGAGCGCACGAATTCCTGCCAGCCGGCGATGCGTGTTCTGCTCTGCGGCCCGAATCTGGCCGCATAGCGCTGCACCAGTCCCGGCGTCACGCTGCGTGAAAAGCCCAGCTCCTGCGTCGCGGCGAGCGCCGCGCCCAGGCTCAGCATGAACAGCAGCAGAAGCCCGAGCCGGCCTGCACGGCGCGGTGCCCGGGAAGCCGCGGTGATCCGGCCCGGTTCCGCGCCAAGGCCGGGCTGGGAGGCTATGCAGGGAAGCATCGCGTGATTGTACTCAATCGGGGACCGTGGAACGCCACGGCCTGGCAGGGGCAGGTACAATTGTGTGCATGCGCTGTCCAAGTCAGGCGCGCGTGAGGGAAGGTATCCATTCTCTTTGAACCAAGCTCGGGGGCGCCAGCATGATTTACGAGCTCTATTACTGGCCCGGCATACAAGGTCGCGGTGAGTTCGTGCGCCTGACGCTGGAAGAAGCCGGGGCCGAATACCTTGATGTCGCGCTCGTGCCCGATGAAGAGGGCGGCGGCGTGCCGGCGATGATCAAATTCCTCGACGGCCCCGAGATTGCGCGTCCGCCGTTTGCGCCGCCGTTTCTGAAAGCCGGCCGCAGCCTCATCGGGCAAACGGCAAACATCCTCCTCTATCTCGGACCGCGGCTCGGACTCGCGCCGCGCGATTCGGCCGGTCGGCTGTGGACACACCAGTTGCAGCTCACGCTTGCCGATTTCGTGCTCGAAATCCACGATACCCATCATCCCATCGGCGGCGGCTTGTATTACGAGCAGCAGAAGGCGGAGGCCAGGCGGCGCAGCCGCGATTTCCTTGCGCAGCGGCTGCCGAAGTTTCTCGGCTACTTCGAGCGCGTCATGGCGCGCAACCCGGACAGCGACAAATGGATGGTGGGCAAGGGCCTGACCTACGCCGATCTTTCGATGGCGCAGGTGATAGCGGGACTGCGTTACGCGTTTCCGGCGGCTGCGAGGAACGCCCTGCGCGCCTGCCCGCGGCTGCGCGCGCTGCACGATGAAGTCTTTGCCCGGGCGCGCATCAAGCGCTACGTCGCCTCGAAGCGGCGGCTCGCATTCAACAACGACGGCATATTCCGGCGCTATCCCGAGCTGGATGCGGCGTGAAGAGCGGAATCCCGATTGCTGCGAGGATTGCGGCGGAATGGATTTTTCTTTAACCTCCTACTTACTACGGAGGTTTGTATGTCTGAATCCTTGTTTGATGGCGTGGCTGCAGGTGATGTCGATCGGGTGCGTAAGCTCGTGGTCGCCGGCGCTGATTGCAATGAGCGCAACGGCGACGGCGCCACCGCGCTGATGCTGGCCGCCTATTCCGGCAACCTCGCCATGGTCAAGACTCTGATCGAAGTCGGCGCGGACGTGAACGCAACGGACGAGCGCGGCTGGGCTGCGCTGACCAAGGCCGTCTACAACGCGGATCTGGATCGCGGTTTTGCCGACGTGGCGCAGGCGCTGATCGATGCCGGCGCGAATGTGGAGGCGCCCATCGGCTACGGTGTGCGGCCCTTGATGCTGGCCGCAGGCTACGGCGAGACTGCCGTGGTGGAAACCCTGCTGCATGCGGGCGCCGACGTCCTGGCGCGCAACGAAGGCGGTCTCACGGCGCTGATGATGGTCAAACAGAAACACTACGTCGACGTCATCAACCTGCTGCACGAGGCGGAGCAGGAGGCCGGCGTGGGCGAAGGCAGTTGCACGACCAAGAATGCGCCGGGATCGAACGTCGTGACCTTTCTCAGGCCGGGCAAGTGAGTAATTCGCCCAGCGCGAGAGACAGCGTCGGTTTCGTCGCTTTTCTTGCGGTCTGCCTTGCCGTTTCGGCCCTCGGCGGCGCGGCAACCGCAAGCAGCGTCGGCACCTGGTACCGGGTTCTGGAGAAGCCGCCGTTCAATCCGCCGGACTGGGTTTTCGCGCCGGTCTGGACAGCGCTCTTTTTCATGATGGCGATTGCCGGCTGGAGGGTGTGGCGACGTGACGGCCTGCGTAAAGCGCGGTGGGCGCTGACGCTGTTCGGACTTCAGCTAGGGCTGAATCTCACCTGGTCCATCGTGTTCTTCGGCTTGCGCTCGATCGGCGCGGCTCTGGTCGAGATCATCGTCCTGCTGCTGGCGATACTGGCGACGACGGCAGTGTTCTGGCAGCGCGACCGCGTGGCCGGGATGCTTTTCGTCCCCTACGCCGGCTGGGTTGCTTTCGCCACCGTCCTCAACGCCGCGCTTTGGCGGCTGAATTAGTTCAAGCGCGACGGTAGAAGGCGAGACGGGCGAGCGCGACATCAGCGGCGAAGGCGCGGCCGATGGCCGCGATGCCGATGCGGCGCAGGCGCCGCACGTCCAGCGGCGAGGCTATGCGGTGCGGCTCGAAATGCTCGAATGGCAGCCGCACGGTTTGCCATGCGTCTGTCGTGACAAAGGTCTGTCGGTAGGACTGCCAAGGACGCGTCATCGCGTGCGTGCGCAGATGAACGCCGTAATTGTCCCCATTGCCGCGGACATCGAGCTCCACGCCGTCGAATAGGCTTGCATCGACCGCGGCGCCATCGGGCGCCAAGTCCAGTCCGATTTGGACAAAACCGCCGTTGTTTTCCAAGCTGACGTCGCCGCGCAGGCGGATCGCCGCGCGCCCCGCGATAATCTCGCGCACTGCAGTGCCCTGCGATATCCCGCCCATTACTTGGTCGGTGAATAATTGCCAGCGCGCGCCATTGCTGGCGAGCGGATGGGCATTGCTCAGATCGTCGATTAACATGAATATGTTCCCGTTGTAAGTCCAGATACAATTCAACCACTGACACAAATTATCCACCGACAATGCGGTTTTTGGTTACCATCACGCCATGATTACCAATCTTTTTACACGCACTGCCCTGCACCAACACGCCGAACCCG
>JBBSBO010000488.1:0-3206 GCA_038251215.1 Caldilineales bacterium | reverse complement strand
TTACTATCACGGCGCGGTGGCCCCGTCCATCCTGCGCCTGGGTACGCGCGACGACGCCGTGATCGTGGTGCAATCCTTTTCCAAGACCTATTGCATGACCGGTTGGCGGCTGGGGTGGTTGGTGTCGCGGCGGGACTTGGTGCGCAAGGCGACGCAGCTCAACGAGTTCATCGTCTCGCACGCGCCGACGATGATCCAGCGGGCGGGCATCGTTGCGCTGGCGCGAGGCGACGACGACGTCAACGCCATGGTCGAGCTGCTGGAGGAGCGCATGTCGTTCTGCTATGCGGCGCTGACCTCCGTGCCGCGCGTCTCCCTGCCCAAGCCGACAGGCGCGTTCTACCTCTTCCCGCGCGTGGAGGGCGTGAGCGATTCGTTCGACTTCGCGGTGCAACTGCTTAAGGAAACGAAAGTGGCGGTGGCGCCTGGCTCTGCCTTTGGCTTAGGCGGCGAGGGCGCGCTGCGCGTATGCTTCGCTTCGGATATGTCCGTACTCGAGCCTGCCATGGAACGCATGGTGCGCTTCATCGAAAAATACTGAGAAAAAGCTCTGAAAGAAAGGTGCTGAAATGGCCGAAGGTTCCGCTTCACCCAGCCGCGTCTTGCGGCACGTGGTGCTCTTTTCGTTCAAGCCCGAGGCAACGCCGGAGCAGATTCGCCAGGTGGAAGAGGCGTTCCGCGGTTTGCCGGGGCAGATCGACGCCATTCACGGCTTTGAATGGGGCACGAATGTCAGCGTCGAAAACATCGCGCACGGGTACACGCACTGCTTCTTCGTCACCTTCCTCTCTGCCGAAGACCGCGCCGTCTATCTGCCGCACCCGGCGCACAAGGCTTTCGGCCAAGTCCTGGCGCCGATTCGCGATCAGGTGTTGGTCATCGACTATTGGGCGGAGCAGTAGCGATGCCTAACGTACTTATGTTCACGGGGCTGGCTCCGGCCACGGCGCAGCGCCTGGTAGGCGTGGCGCCGGCGGGTTACGAGGTTGCCGTCTACTCCGACGACCTGCCTGTCGAAGAGCAGTGCGCCCTCGTGGCGGACGCCGATTTCCTGATCCTGTTCCCGCCCAAGCTCGACAATGCCGTGTTGCGCGCGGCCACGCGCCTGAAGCTGATCCAACTGGTCAGCGCCGGCTTCGATAAGATGGACGTCGCCCTCTGCCGTGAGTTGGGCATTCCCATCGCCAACAACGGCGGCGCCAACGCCCTGGACGTCGCCGAGCACACGTTGATGCTGATCCTGGCGTGGTACCGGCGGCTGTGTGAGATGGACGCCAACGTGCGCCGCGGGGCCTGGTCTGCGATCGATTCCGGGGATAGCACCTATACGATTGACGGCAAGACCGTGGGCATTGTGGGGCTGGGTAACATCGGCCGGCATGTGGCGCGCCGCCTGGCTGCGTTCGGCGCGACGCTGCTCTATGCTGACGCCTACCCCGCCCCGCCGGATGTGGAGCGCGATCTCGGCATCGTGCGCTTGCCGCTGGAGGAGTTGCTGGCGCGCGCCGACGTGGTGACGTTGCACGTGCCGCTCAATGCCGCCACGCACGGGCTGATCGGCGGGCCGGAGCTGGCGCGCATGAAGCGCTCGGCGCTGCTGGTCAACACCTGCCGCGGCCCTGTGATAGACGAAGCGGCGTTGATCGAGGCACTGCGCAACGGCGTGATCGCCGGCGCGGCGCTCGACGTACTGGTGCAGGAACCGCCGGACGCGACTAACCCGCTCTTCGACATGCCCAACGTGCTGCTGACGCCGCACACCGCCGGCGTTACGGTGGACACGTGGGCGCGGCGCGGCGAGTTTATCTTCGCCAACCTCCAGCGCGTGTGGCAGGGCGAGCCGCCGCTGGCGGTCATTAGCTGAAAGACCGGATCGGGGAACCTCGCCGATGAAGATGAGCTGCCTGCCCGTGTCGCTCTACGCCGAGCTGAGCGTGGGCGCCATCACTCTGGATGACTGGTTTCGCTTTGCCGCCGAGCTGGGACTGGACGGGGCGGACGTCAGCGTGGCGCACCTGGCGAACCACAGCCCGGCCTATCTCGCCGGCCTGCGCGCCGAGGCTGAAGGGCGCGGGCTGCGCATTGCCATGCTCGTCACCTACACCGACTTCACGCAGCCCGATGCAGGGGAGCGGGCGCGCCAGATCGCGATGCTGCGCGCGCAGATCGAAGTGGCGGCGGCGCTGGGCGCAAGCTTCGTGCGCGTCACCGCAGGCCAGGCGCGCACCGATGTGACGCGGCGAGATGGCATTGCCTGGGCGGTGGATGGCTTGACGGCGTGTTTGGACGCGGCGGCGGACGCGGGCGTCACCCTCGCCTATGAGAACCACACGCGCGGCTACGGCTGGACGCAGAATGACTGCTCGCAGCCGGCGGACATCTTCTTGGAGATCGTGCGCCGCACCGAAGGAAGTGGACTGCGCATCCTCTTCGACACGGCCAACACGCTGGCGCATGGCGATGATCCGCTCGACGTACTGGCGCGCGTGTTGCCGCGCATCGCCGTGGTGCATGTCAACGATATCCTCCGCTCCGGCTATTTCGAGCCGGTGATCGCAGGCACGGGCGTGGCGCCTATCTCTGCCATGTTTGAGATGCTGGCGGAGGCTGCGTGGGACGGTTGGGTCAGCGTGGAAGAGGCGAGCAAGCAGGGCAAGACGGGCTTTCGACAGGGCATTGCCTTCGCCGAGCAGGCTTGGCGGGACGCGGGCGGCGTGCCCCGCGCGTAACCGTCGACGCGTCTAGAGGAAGGGCGTGAAGAAGAGGCGGTCGATGCCCATGCCCACGAAGATCAAGGCCAGGTAGAGCAGGCTATATTTATACAGCCGCCAGATGTGCGCGTTGGTGGGGCGGCGGTAGATGGCGACCGCATCGGCGACAAAGATGCCGTTTAGAATCAGCGCAATCGCCAGATAGACCGGCCCGAAGAAGCCGAGGAAAACCGGCATCGTGCTGATGAGCAGAAGCAGGACGCTGTAGATCAGGATCTGCCGGTGCGTTTCGCGGTTGCCTGCCACGACAGGCAGCATTGGCACGCCGGCCGCGCCGTATTCCTTGCTGCGCATCAGCGCCAGCGCCCAGAAGTGCGGCGGCGTCCAGAAGAAGACGATCATAAAGAGAAAGCTCGGCAGCAGCGAGAGATTGCCGGCGACTGCGGCCCAGCCCACCAGCGGAGGCACGGCGCCGGCGGCGCCGCCGATGACGAT
>JBBSBO010000487.1:0-3210 GCA_038251215.1 Caldilineales bacterium | reverse complement strand
TGCGCCAGGGCCTTGATCGCGTTCATATCGAAGTTGCCCGTGAAGGTAAAGATGAAGTCGCCGGCGTTGGCGAAGCGGTCCTGGTAGATCTCGAAGCCGCGCGCCAGGTCGAGGTTTTCGATGGCCTCCACGGGCAGCGGGCCGCGGCGGATGGTGTCGCCGTACATGGCGGCGTAGAGCGCGTCTTGCAGCGCGGCGTTGGGGTCTTGGGCGCGGTTGGTCAGCTCGGTGAGCTGCTTGCTGCGGAAGACCTCGAAGGCCGGCTCGTCGGCGCGCGGGGCCGTGAAGTAGAGATGCACAAGTTGGAAGAGCGTCTCCAGGTCGGCGGGCGAGGCGCTGCCGTCGAAGCCTTCGGTCAGCTCGCGGATGTAGGGCGTCACGCTGACGGTCTTGCCCGTGAGCGCCTTGGCGAGGTCGTCGGCGCTGTAATCGCTCACGCCGCTCTGGTCGACAACGTCGTCGATCGTGCTCGCTTCGGGGAAGTCCGCGTCAGAGACAAGTGACGACCCGCCCGGGCTGACGGCGTTGAAGAGCACTTGGTCGTCCTTGAAGTCGGTCGGCTTGAGCAGCACGCGCACGCCGTTAGCCAGCGTAATCTCCGTCACGCCCAGCCCCGCCAGTTCCTGCTCGGCGACGATGGCGGCGGGCTGCGGCGGGTTGGGGATCAGGTCGGCGCTGACCTCCGTGTCGACATAAGGCTCCAAGTCAAGCGACTCCACGTTGTCGACCACATTCGCCAGGTCGTCTTCGCTGGGCAGCGGCGTGTCGTCCTTGCGCGGGCCGGTGAGGTAGAGCACGCGGTTGTCGTTGTCGGCCAGCACGGCGGCCTTGGCGTTGACCTCGTCCAGCGTGATCAGGGGCAGCAGCTCCTGCACGATTTCGTAGGTCAGTTCGATGCTGGGGATGGCCTCGTCGGTGAAGTAGTTGTCGATGTACTCGTCGGCGTAGTCGCTGCTGTCGGTGTTGTTGCGCTCGTTGTAGAGGCGCTCATACAGGTTGAGCAGCTTTTGGCGGGCGCGTTCCAGTTCGCCTTCGGTAAAGCCGAAGCGACGCGCCCGCTCGATCTCAGTGACGATGGCTTCCGTCCCCGCCAGCGCCTTGGCTTCTTCCAGTTGCGCGCTGATCACGGCGGCATCCGCCGGGCGCACCAGGCTGCTGCTGCCCGACCCTGCGGCGAGGAAAGGCGCATCCGCCCGGCGGGCGATCTCGTCCAGGCGACTGTTGAGCATCAGGTAGAAGAGGTCCGTCGTGGCGTCCTCGCGCAGGTCGCCCGCCGTGAGGATCGGCTTAGCCGGGTGCAGCGTGAAAGATGTCAGGCGCGTGCCGGTTTCTTCCGGGTCATCGATCACCAAGTAGCGCGTGCCTGCGTGGCTTGGCAGGTCATAGACGCGGCGCGGCGCGGGGTTCTGCGGCGCGGCGAGGTCCGAGAACTGGTCGTGGATCAGGCGCTCCATCTCGTCGACGTCGAAGTCGCCCACCGCCACCACCGCCATCAGGTCGGGCCGATACCACGTATCATAGAAGCGTTGGATCGCCTCCGGCGGCGCGTTGCGCACGATGTCCATGTCGCCGATGGGCAGGCGTGCGGCATAGCGCGAGTCGCCGAGGATGAAGGGCAGCAGTTGGTCGTTGATGCGGCCTGCCGCGGTCTGCTCGCGCAGACGCCACTCCTCCACGATGACGCCGCGCTCCTTGTCGATCTCGGTCGGGTCGAGCGTGGCGTAGGCGGCCCAGTCCTTGAGGACTTGCAGCGACTCGGTCAATTTTGCCTGGTCGTTGGTGGGCGCCTGGATGTTGTAGACCGTGTCGTCGAACGAGGTGCGGGCGTTGACGTCCGCGCCGAACTCCATGCCGATGCTCTCCAGAAAGTCGACGACGCCGGAGCCGGGGAAGTTCTCGGTGCCGTTGAAGAGCATGTGCTCCAGGAAGTGTGCCAGGCCAAGCTGGTCGTCATCTTCCAGCACGGAGCCGGCGTTGATTGCCAGCCACAGCTCGGCGCGGTTGGGCGGCTCGGCGTTGTGGCGGACGTAGTAGGTGAGGCCGTTGTCGAGCACGCCGACGCGCACGTTGGGGTCAACCGGCAGCGGCGCGTCCAGGGCGACGGCCGCGGCGGGCTGGTCGGCGGCGAGCGCGTCCGCGGGCGCGGTGGGCGCTTGCACGGGCGCACACGCGGCCAGGACAATCGCCAGGGCAAACAGGTACTTGAACCAGCGGGTCATGGGGAATCTGCTCCTCTTGAAAGATACTTTATGTCTACAACATATTTGCTAGGTGACAGGACAAAGTGACAGGATGGACTAATTTTACTGCAATGAACCAGGTCAATCTGTAACTCCGCAGCCTTTGCGCCTGTTCCCTCTCTTGGTACAATACTCATGCCGCTTTTAACTTATCCTACAAGGAGAACTGCCATGAGCCGTACCGGACGTGTTGTCGTCA
Source organism: Caldilineales bacterium (assembly GCA_038251215.1). GTDB lineage: Bacteria > Chloroflexota > Anaerolineae > Caldilineales > Caldilineaceae > JASGTU01. Next base: position 771 of record JBBSBO010000487.1, on the reverse strand, counting down.
CCCACGGACGCGATTTTGAGATTCGCGAATACCCTGTGCCCGACCCGGCTGCGGGCACGGTGCTGCTGCGCCAAGAGCTAGCCGGCATCTGTGGCACGGACCTGCACAACTGGCAAAAGGGCCTGCCGCAACCGACGCTGCAAGGCCACGAGGCGGTCGGCATCGTCGAGGCGCTGGGCAGCGGCGTCTCCGCCGACTTCCTGGGCAACCGCCTGCGCGAGGGGGATCGCGTCGTCTTCCACCCGCGTAACAGCGGCGTCGCCTATGGCTTTCGCGGGGTTGACGAACCCTTCACCGGCGGCTTTGGCGACTACATTTACCTCAAGGATCCGCTCAACTGCATGATCAAGACGCTGACGCCGCCGGAAGTCGCCGTGCTGGCGGAGCCGTTCACCGTGGGCGTCCATGCGGCGCTGCGCGCCCAGGTACAGATCGGCGACACGGTGATCATCCAGGGCGCAGGGGCCATCGGCCTCATGTGCCTGATCGGGGCCAAGCTGAGCGGCGCCGCGCGGCTGATCGTGATCGGCGGCCCGCCCGCGCGCCTGGAACTTGCCAAGAAGCTGGGCGCGCACGTCACCATCGACATCGCCGACTTCCCCGACGTCGCCGCGCGCAAGGAAGTCGTGCTGGAGCATGCCCCGCGCCGCGAGGGCGCTGATGTCGTCTTCGAGTGCGCCGGCTTCCTTCCTGCCTTCCCGGAGGGGCTGGAGTACGTCAAGCAGGACGGCACGTTCGTCGAGGTCGGCCACTTTGTGGACACCGGCACGA
>JBBSBO010000486.1:0-3212 GCA_038251215.1 Caldilineales bacterium | reverse complement strand
CTCAGCGCAAAGGCCGCCATGCTGTTGATCAGCAGCGTGATCGCCGTGGCGACGAGGGTGACGACCACGCTGTTGCGCAGGTACGTCCAAAAGTTGAAGCGCGCCAGCGGCTCGGTGTAGTTGCTCCACGCCAGTTGAATCTTCTCGATAGGCGCGCGCTGGTCGATGGGCACGCCCACCACCTCGCCCGGCGCGTCGGGGTCCACCATCTGCGCCTCCAGCCCCACGCGGCGCACCTGGGCCATGCGCTGCTGCGTGCCGTCGGCGTGCGTCACCATAAAGAGGGGCAGCGGCTCGTCGTAGCCCTCCACCGTCGCCATCTCTTGGCCGTAGGGCAGCAACCGCGGCGGAAACTGTACCAGCGCCTCCGGGGTCTTGAACGACGAAAGCACCAGCCACAGGATCGGCCCGAACATAATCAGCGTGCCGAAGGCGAGGTAAAGGTACGTGAGGATATCCGTCACATCCGGGCGACGCCGGCCGCGCGTGCGCGTGATGTAGTCTCCCACTGCGGCAAAGAGCATGGGCGGGTCCCCCTCGCTAGGCCTCGTCGCCGGAAGCGCGTCCGAGATAGAGCTGGATCAAGGTGAAGATGAGCAGGGTGACGCCCAGCACGACCGAGGCCGCCGCCGCCAGGCCGAAGCGCTGCACCTGGTTCGAGAAGCCGGTGTTGTAGATATACTGCACCATGTAGAGCGTCGCTGTGCCGGGTCCGCCGCCCGTCAGCACGAACACCTGGTCAAAGACCTGCACGGCGCGGATCAGCGCCAGCACGAGCACGACAAAGAGCGTGGGCATCAGCAGCGGCAGCGTCACATAGCGGAAGCTGTGCCAACTGCCCGCGCCGTCGATGGCGCTCGCCTCGTAGACCTCGGCGGGGATGGCCTGCAAGCCCGCCAGCACGATCAGCGTGTAGAAGCCCATCTGCGCCCAGATGCTGATCAGGATCACCCAGGCGGTGGTCCAGTTGGCGTCGAACATAAAGGGGATGCGCTCGAAGCCCAGGGCCAGCGTCCAGGCGTTGAGGATGCCGTCGCGCTGCAAGATCCACTTCCAGATCAGCGCCACCACCACGGGCGAGAGCAGCACCGGGTAGAAGTAGACGCTGCGGAAGAAGCCGCGCGCGCGGATCTTGCGGTTGAGCACCAGCGCGGTGACCAGCGAGGCCAGCACCATCAGCCCCACTTGCAGCACGACGAAGACGCCCGTGTTGTAGATCGCGCGCCAAAAGCGGTCCTCGCGGCAGGAGTTCGGGTCGAGGAAGCTCCCGCAGTCGAACAACGTGCGGAAGTTCTCGCCGCCCACGAAGGGGCGGTCCTGCGGGAAGAGCGCCGTGCCGCCCGTCAGGGCATAGTAGAAGTTGAGCAGCATGGGGAAGAGTACAAAAATGCCGAAGATGAGCAGGTTGGGCAGCACAAAGACGTAGGCCATGTTGCGCACGCCGATGGCGTGTTGCAGCGGGCCCATCACCACGTCGATGGCGTTCATGATCGCGCCGAAGACAGCAAAGAAGGCGCGCTCCAAGAGCGTGCCCAGTCCGCCGGACGGCGCCGCGCGGCGCGGCGTGCTCATCTGCTCCATGGCGCTGTCCTCGACCCTAACAGTCCATGCGAAAGTGACGAATGACGACTGACGGCGCGACGCATATGTTCCCTGCGCCGCGCCGTCAGTCCTTGCCTTCACGTCAACGGTCCACGCGGCGGCTACTTGCCCGCCTCGGCGATGGCCGTGTCCACGTCCTCCTGGATGCGGGCGATGGCCTCGTCCAGCGTCAACTCGCCCACCAGCGCCTGCGTCAGGCGGTCGGTGGTGGCGTTCATGATGGAGCGGTTGAAGGTGTAGCCCTGGAAGGCATAGGCCACGGGGCTGAGCTTGGGAATCTGCGCCGAGAAGACCTCCAGCGCCGCCTTGGCCGCGGGCAGGTCGGTCTGGAAGTCGACGCCCTTTTCCGCTAGGCCCAGGTGGCCGGGCAGGAAGAGCGTCCGCGCCGAGAATTCGGCCAGCACGTCTTCGCTCGCCAGGTATTCCATCACGCGCGCTACTTCTGCGGGGTGCTGCGTTTCGGACAGGGCGACCAGCGCCGCGCCGCCCGGCACGCCGGTGCAAGCCGCGGGGCCGCACGGGTTGGGCACGGCGGACCAGTCGAAGGCGTCGCCCACCTTGTCGGCCAACTGGCCGATCTGCCAACTGCCGGACATGTAGAAGACGACCTGGGCGTTGATGAACTGCTCATTGGCCGCGGCGTAAGCCCCGCCGGAGCTGATCCACACGTCCGGGATCATGGCGCCGTCTTCGTGCCATTGCAGCAGCAGCTCGGACATCTTGCGGAAGCCCTCGTCGTCGATCACGGGGTAGCCTTCCGCATCAAAATACTTGGCGCCCATGCTGATGGCGGGGCCGGCGAAGCGATGCCCGCTGCGGTCCATGGCCATGGCGAAGGGCGTGCCCGTGGCTTCCGCCACCTGGCGGGTGACGTCGGCCCACTCTTCCCACGTCACGCTGTCGGAGGTGTCGCTGGGCACGGCGATGCCGGCCTGGTCAAAGAGCGTGCGGTTGATGAAGGGGCCGGTGACGGTGAGCTGCGTCATAAAGCCGGGGATGGCGTCCGTATTGCCGGGCTGGCGCAGCCAAGCAAGGAAGGGGCCGAAGTTCGTTTCCCAATAGGCCGGGTCGGCGAGATAGGGGCGCAGGTCCAGGTAATACTTGGAAAGGCCGCCCAGGTCGGTGACGCGCGCCATGTCCGGGCCTTCGCCCGCGGCGAGCTGGATGGGCAGATTATCCAGGATCGACTGGTAGGCGACCGTGTCCATCACGACCTTGATGTCGGGGTTGTCGGCCTCGAAGCGGTCGAGCAGGTCGCGCATGACGACGTCTTCATTGCCGTCGGTATACCAAGCCATGCGCAGCTCGACGACATCACCGGCGGGGGCGGCAGTGGCTTCTTCAGCGGGGGCTTCCGTGGCGGCCGCGGCCGGTTCGGCGGCCGCAGGTTCGGCGGGCGCGGCAGGCGGCGCGACAGGCGCGCACATGGTCGTGAGCAGCGCGCCGATCAGCAGCAGCGAAAAGAGCAACAGATTCTTGCGTTTCATGGGTTTCGTTTCCTCCTGAGGCGGGGTAAAGATGGGTAGGGTGGAACTGGATGCAGGGCGAATCGGCAGCTATGGACGCCGTGCGCCCGCGGCATTTGCGCGAGAGACCACGGCCTGGGAGCG
>JBBSBO010000485.1:0-3215 GCA_038251215.1 Caldilineales bacterium | reverse complement strand
TGACGCAGGCATGGCCCGTAACTCGTGACCCGTGACTCGTGAGCGCCCTATAATTGCCAAGCACGCGGCGACGTGGCACACTCACGGCAGCCGGCACGCGTTCCCGGCTCGGCGCTCCAACCAGCCTGCTCAGCGCGCGCCCGTCGCACCGAAACCGAGGCCCGTGTGTTCGCCAACTATATCGACTCCGTGCGCAGCTTGCCGCGCGCCGTGCGCCTCTATCTGGTGGCAGCCTTCACGGTCGGCTTCACCGTCTTCGGCGGCATCTTCTCGGTGCTGAACAACCTCTACCTGCTGCGGCTGGAGTATGACACCGCCTTCATCGGGCTGATCAGTGCGGGCAACCTGCTGATCATGGGGCTGGTCGGCCTGCCCTCCGGCGCGGCGGGGCGACGCTGGGGCAGCCGCCGCGTGATGATCGCCGGCCTGTTCCTCACCATGCTCGGCTATCTCCTCTTCGGCCTGGCCGAGTTGATCCCGGCGACCCTGCGCGGCCCCTGGCTGCTGACCGTTTTCACGCTGACGGGCGGCGTTCTCTCGCTCTACATCGTCAATGCCGGCCCCTTCGTCATGACCATCGCCGGCGACGCGCGCGACTTCGTCTTTTCGTTCCAGACGGCGCTCTTTGCCGTCGCCGCCTTCCTGGGCGGCATCACCGGCGGCGTGCTGCCCGGCTTCTACGCCTCCCTGCTGGGCGTGGGGCTGGACGCGGCCGCGCCCTACCGCTACGCCATCCTCAGCGGTGCGCTGCTCCTCATCCCCGGCATGATCGCCATGCTCGCCATCGGCGAGGTGGACGATCGTCCGCCGTCTGCCACGGGCGACTCGCGCCTCCCCGCGCCCATCGGCCTGATCGCGCTGCTGGCCTTCATCAGCCTGCTGCAACTGGCGGGCGAAGGCCCGGCGCGCATCTTCTTCAACGTCTATCTCGACACGAACCTGGGCCTCGCCCCCGCGCAGATCGGCCTGCTGATCGGCCTGGGCACGCTGCTCAGCGCGCCCGCGGCCCTGGCGACGCCGGGCATGATGGCGCGCTGGGGCGTGCGTCGCACCTACGTGCGCGCCGCGCTGGGCGTCAGCCTCAGCCTGCTGCCGCTGGCCTTGCTCCCCTTCTGGCAATCCGCCGGCCTTGGCTACATGGCCCTACTCAGCTTCGCCGCCATCACGCGCGCGCCCATCACCATCTTCCAGATGGAGTCGGTCGGCCCGGAGTGGCGCACGTACATGGCGGGCGCGGCGTCGATGGCGACCGGCCTCAGCTGGGGGCTGATGTCAGTAGGCGGCGGCTATGCCGTGGACGCCATCGGCTACCGCGGCCTCTTTCTGATCGGCGCGACCATCACCGCCACAGGCGCGCTCCTCTTCTGGACCCTCTTCATCCGCCGCCCCGACTCCCCGACCTTCGCCGCGCGGCGATAAAAAACTACACCGCAGTTTTTGTCTTTCTTGCTGTTTTTTCTTTCTCTCCCCGCCTCCCCACGCACAAAGATTGCCAACATAATTGGCAACAGAAAATCTCACCGCAACTATTTATTGCCTTCCCACGTCTAACTTAACGATAACACTTGCCGCGGCCGGTGGCGCATCACTCGCAGACCGCACGCAAGCGCCATTTCATCAACTTGCAGGCGCAAACACCCAACTCTGGGCGCCCTGCACTGGGAAGGAGTAGCTGACCCGTGAAGCAAGAACTCATTTTCGACGCCGACTTCGATGCCGCATTCGATCCCGGGGCCTACCGCGAGCCGCAACTGGCGGAGTACCTCTTCGCCGGCATCCGCCAGATCGTGCCGCCCCTGCAAGAGGCGCTGCTCTGGGATGCCGACCCCGACGAGACCGGCGCCGGCCCCGACGGCGAAAGCGACGACACCGGCCTCGGCGCGCTGGATGTGCTGATCATCGACCTGTGTCTGATCGCCATCCGCTTTGTCGGCGCCGGGCACGCCGGCGACCTCGCCGCCAACGTCCCCTTCCAGGACATGCGCCGCCTGCTCGCCCCGCACAGCTCGGCCACCTTCGCCGACCTTTTCCGCTGGGCCGCACAGGAAGCCGCCGACAAGCCCGGCTACGCCCAGCGCCCCTTCAGCCTCAACCTGCTGCAAGAATATGACCAGGCGCACGGCACGGATGCGGCGCTGCAAGCCGCTGTGCTCTTCTTCCGCTTCGGCACGGCCGTCGTCAAGCTCAACCGCCAGGCCTCCGCCATGGAGAGCCGCGCCCTGCAGCAGTTCCACGACACGCTCACGCCCGGCGCGTCCGGCTTCAGCCTCCGCGACGCTTACACTGATTCTCACAACGACTATCACGATGACGAGGACTACTACCCGCCGCACAAGCGCCCCCCGCGCGAGCCGGAACGGCCCAAGCAGCCCACGCTGGAAGAACTCTTCGAGCAGCTCAACAGCCTGATTGGCCTGGAGAACGTCAAGCACGACCTCGCCGAGATGGTCGACTTCCTGCGTGTGCAGCAACTGCGCGAGGAGCGCGGCCACAAGACCGTGCCCACCTCACGCCATCTCGTCTTCTACGGCAACCCCGGCACGGGCAAGACCACCGTCGCCCGGCTGCTGGGCGGCATCTACCGCGCCCTGGGCATGCTCTCACGCGGGCATATGGTGGAAACCGACCGCGCCGGCCTCGTCGCCGGCTATGTGGGCCAGACCGCCCACAAGGTAACGCGCGTGGTCAACGAAGCCCTGGGCGGCGTGCTCTTTATCGACGAAGCCTACGCCCTCGCCTCGTACAACCAGAGTTCCAACGACTTCGGGCCGGAGGCGGTCGCCACGTTGCTCAAGCTGATGGAAGACCACCGCGACGACCTCGTCGTGATCGTCGCCGGCTACCCCGAAAAGATGCGCAACTTCCTGCGCTCCAACCCGGGGCTGGAGTCGCGCTTCAACAAGTTCATCCAGTTCGAGGACTACTCGCCGGAGGAGCTGACCGCCATCCTGGAGCACTTCGCCGGACAATACGACTATCGCCTCTCCGAGGCGGCGCGGCGCAAGGCCACGCGCCTGTTTGAGGCCGCCTATCGGCTGCGCGACGAAGTCTTCGGCAATGCCCGCTTCGCCCGCAACCTCTTCGAGCGGGCCATCAACAAGCAGGCAGGCCGCATCGCCGGGGCCGCCGAGATCACCGACGAGATGCTCTTCACGCTCGAAGCCGAGGACATCCCCGACGCCAATGAGATGATCTAGGTAGAGGCCTGCATTGGA
>JBBSBO010000484.1:0-3224 GCA_038251215.1 Caldilineales bacterium | reverse complement strand
GGCGTCGCTATCCGCCGCGAGGTGTGGGAAGCGCTGGGCGGTCTGGATGAGGACTTCTGGATGTACCTGGACGACGTCGACTTCGCCTTCCGCGCGCAGTTGATGGGCGTGACGGCCGTGTTTGTGCCGCAGGCGCGGCTCTTGCATCATGTGACGGGCACGGCGGGCGGCGCGCTCGCCAGCTATTACGTGGGCCGTAACACGATCTGGGCGATCGCCAAGAATATGCCGCGCAGCCTGTTACTGCGCAACGGCGCGCAGATCGTGGCCGCCCAGCTACGGATCGCAGTCGATGCGGCGCGTCACGTGCGCGGGCGCGAGGCGCGCGCGCGGCTGCGCGGTCAGGCGGCGGGCGTGCTGACCCTGGGCCGCATGTTGCAGAAGCGACGGGTGGTGCAGGCGCGGCGCGTATTGGAAGACGCAGAACTGGCACGAAGGTTCATCGCCAAGTAAACCCAAAGATATCAACGAGGCTGACAAGAGGAACGACATGCAAGCGCCACGCGAACAACTTGGCTCGTTTTATCTGGGCGGAGAGTATGACTTAGCTGCCAAGCAAGTCAGCGAGACGCCGCTGATCTATGACGCGCGCGACTTGACCACGCACGCCGTTTGCGTAGGCATGACGGGCAGCGGCAAGACGGGGCTGTGCATCGGTCTGTTGGAAGAAGCGGCGCTGGACAAAGTGCCCGCGCTGCTCATCGACCCCAAAGGCGACATCACCAATCTCCTGCTCCAGTTCCCGGAGCTGCGTCCGCAAGATTTTCAGCCGTGGGTGAACGTGGACGACGCCCGGCGCAAAGAGCAGACGGTTGAAGAGTATGCGGCGGCGACCGCGGAATCCTGGCGCAAAGGGCTGGAGGGTTGGGGCATCGGCACGGAGCGCATCGCGCAGTTGCGCGAGAGCGTGGACTTCACGATCTATACGCCTGGGTCCGATGCGGGCGTGCCGATCAGCGTGTTGGGCAGCCTGGCGGCGCCGCAGATCGACTTCGACGAGAACGCCGAGCTGTTGCGCGAGCGCATTAGCGGGACGGTGGCGGCGCTGCTTGGGTTGATCGGCGTCAAGGCGGACCCCGTGCGGGACCGCGAGGCTGTGCTGCTGGCGAAAATCTTCGAGCATTTTTGGCGCAAGGGCGAAGACCTGGACCTGAGCAAGCTGATCCTCTCGATCCAGAAGCCGCCGGTACAGCAGTTGGGCGTGTTCGATGTGGAGACATACTACCCGGAGAAGGATCGCTTCGGCCTGGCAAGCGCTTTGAACAGCCTGGTGGCGTCGCCGACCTTTAGCGCCTGGCTGCAGGGCGATCCCTTGAATGTGGATCGCTTGCTGTATACGCCCGAGGGCAAGCCGCGGCATAGCATCTTCTATCTGGCGCATCTGTCGGATGCCGAGCGCATGTTCTTTGTCACGCTGCTGCTGGAAAACGCCATCACGTGGATGCGCGGGCAGTCCGGCACGACCAGCTTGCGCGCGTTGCTCTACTTCGACGAGGTGTTCGGCTTCTTCCCGCCCACGGCGGAACCGCCGTCCAAACGCCCGTTGCTGACGTTGATGAAGCAGGCGCGGGCCTTTGGGCTGGGCTGCATTTTGGTCACGCAGAACCCGGTGGACGTGGACTATAAGGGGCTGGCGAACGCCGGCACGTGGTTCATCGGCAAGATGCAGACCGAACGCGACCGAGATCGGGTCTTGCACGGCCTGCAGGACGCCATCTCGAACGCAGGCGGCGAGGTGCAGCGGACCAACTTTGGCGAGCTGATCAGCCGGCTGGACAGCCGCGTCTTCTTGATGCACAACGTACACGAGGAGGCGCCGGTCGTCTTCAATACGCGCTGGGCGATGAGCTATCTGCGCGGCCCGCTGACCCGTCCGCAGGTGCGCGATTTGATGGACGCCGGTGGCAAGCGCAAACGGCCCGCCGCGCAGGCGGCTGCCGCGGCTACACCTGCACCCAATGCAGCGGCTCCATCTGCTGCGCCCGCTGTGGACGCCGCCGCAAGCGCCGTGCCCGCAGGCTACAGCGCGACGCCTTCGGCGCTCGCGCCCGACGTGCCGCAGGTGTACATGCCGGTCGGCAAGAGCGATGCCGCCGCGCTGCGCGAGCTGGGCGACAAGTCCGGCGGCAGGATGACGAGCGTGCAGGCGGCGCAGCTTGTCTATGCCGCGGGTTTGATCGGCGCGGCTCAGGTGAGCTTTGTTGCGCCCAAGCGCGATATCGACCATCGCGTCGAGCGCGTGTTGGCGCTGCCCGTGGCAGAAGCCGGCTTGGGCATCGACTGGGCTGACGCGCTGGTCAGCAACAGCTCGCTGCGCGACCTGCGCCGCGCGTCCGAGTCGGCTGCGGCTGCGCAAGGCCAAGGCCCATTTTTTGGCCCCGTGCCGGAGCCGATCAATACGGCACGCAAGATTAAGGCGGCCGAGGGCAAGTTCTCGGACTATCTATACTATCAGTCGCGCTTGCCCGTGTTGGTACACAAGGGGTTGGCGGTGGTGCAGAAGCCCGATGAATCCGAGCGCGATTTCAAGATTCGGCTGCAACAGGCGGCACGCGAGGCGCGTGACGAAGAGGTCGACGCGCTGGAGGAGCGCTATGAGACGCAGATTGATAAGTTGACGCGCCGCATTGAGCAAGAGGAGCGCGATTTGGCGGACAAGAAAGGCGAGCGAGACGCCCGCCTTCAGCAGGAGGCCATCAGCGCGGGCGAGAGCGTGTTGAACTTCTTCCTGGGCAGGCGCAGCTCCACCATTTTTAGCCGCGCGGCGAGCAAACGGCGCATGACCGCCAAGGCCAAGGCGGCGATAGATGCGCAAGCGGAGGAGATCGCCGACTTGGAACAGGACAAGGAAGAACTTCAGGCCGATTTGAAGAAAGAGGCCGACGAAATCACGCGGCGCTGGGAGGACGTGCTGGACGAGGTGACGACTGAGGATCTGGCCCCGCGGCGCAGCGATGTCGAGGTAACGCTGGTGGCGCTGGGCTGGCTGCCCTACTGGCGCTTTGAGATGGACGAAGGGCTGGGCGCGCGCAGCGTGCTCGTGGAGGCGTATGGCATGCAGTCGGATGAGGCCGCAGGCGGCTTGTAGAACGCGGTTGCGTTACGGCAAAAAGTAGAGCGGGCAGTAGTAGAGATAGTTGCCGGCTACCGTGTGCAGCGTGATCAATTGCTGCGTGTTCGGTTCGGTGAGGGAAACCAGGCGCAGGCGGGCATCGTCCGCTTCG
>JBBSBO010000483.1:0-3227 GCA_038251215.1 Caldilineales bacterium | reverse complement strand
TATCGCGGCTATGCCGCCATGTCGCCCAAGCGCATTTCCGGCTGGGCCAACCAGCCCATCTTCAACAGCTTCAGCCCCGAGCGCGGCGAACACGGCGCCTGGTGTTGGTGTCCGCAAGGCGCGTCCGATGTCGTCGTGGGCGGCGGCCTGCCCAACAACCGGCACATCTCCTTCTTCGCTGTATGGCAGGCGCAGCCCGCCGGCACGCAAGAAGAGCCGTCCTCCCCGGTCGACCATGAGACGCAGACGCCGGCAGTTGCGCCCCTGGACGAGCTTCGCAACCGCGTGTGGCGGCAACTGGACGGCCGCGGGGCGGGCGACTCCGCCTTCGCCCGCTACGCGCGCCGGCACAACCTCGGCGCGCCGCTCACCGGCGAGGTGGAGGCGGGCGCTTATCGCGTCCAAGGCTTTGCCCAAGGCATCGTTTATGCCCCGGTCTCTGCCCCGCGCGACGACGAGTCCCAAACCAGCCACACGGCATGGTAAACGGCATGGCAAAGGAACGCGCAGTGCATAAGTACGGCTTTCACGTCAACCGCACGGGCGACGACGTGTTCGACGCCATCGCCCGCATCCGCCCCAGGGTGATCAAAACGCTGGCGCACGATGTCGGCTTCTGGCGGCGTGTCCGCGAAATTCAACCTGACGTCTTTTTAATTGGACGGCTGTACGCACCCGCCGCAGAACAGGAGCGCTTTGTCGACAATCCCAGTGCAGCCGGGCGCGCTTTTGCCGAACGCATCCTGCGCCTGGAAGCCAATCAGGCCGAATTCAAGGGGCAACCGTTGTTTGACGCCTGGGAATCGTACAACGAGATTTTCCCCGAGGCCGTCGAGCCGGAGCGCAAGCGCGCCTATGACGACTTCCAGGTGGCCTTTGCCGGCCCCATACAGGCCGCCGGCCTGCAACCCGTCGCCATGAACTTCGCCACCGGCAACATGCTCGGTCCGGATTTCGTGGATTATTTTCCGGGAACCCTGGCAACGTACCGCTATCTCGGCTTCCATGAATACGACTGGCCCACTCTCTGGCGGCTGCACGCGGAGAATATCCTCACCAAACACGAGGGCGGCATGTGGCTGGCTTTGCGTTACCGCCGCGTGATGGAGGCTGTGCGCCAGGCCTACGGCGACCGGCATACTGTGCTCATCACCGAATGCGGTATGACACAGGGCGTGCAAGGCGGCGACGACGTCGGCCCGTGGGACGCCGCCCGCCCCGTCTCCGAGCAGAGCTACTGGGATTCGCTGATGTGGTACAACGGCGAGTTGAGGCATGACGACTATGTGATGGCCGCCTGCCTTTTCGTGGTGGGTGCGGTGGCGCCCTGGCAGAGCTTTGAACACCTGGGCGGCATCATCGACCGATTGGAGCGGATGCAAGCGGGTGCGGCCCCGCAAGTGCTATCATGGCCTGCGCTGCCTGCCGCGCCGGTCGCGCAGGCCGCGCCCCAGCCGCGCAGCCCGAGCCGGGAAGAAGGGAAAAAGGAGGAACCCATGCGAGTGCGAACCTGTCGCGTTGGCATCCACGGGCGCAACGACCGTTTCTTTAGCCAGGACGACCTGCGCGTGATCCAGGACAGCCGCATGGAAGTCGTCAAGATGATGAGCCTAACCGACCCGTCCGTCTTTGCCGCCATCAAGGCCCTCAACCCCGACATCGAGATCATCACGCGCCTACACGACGACCGCATCGGCCACGGCCATCCCACGCCCGCCGAGTTCGCCGAGAAGATGGCTCCGATCATGGCCGCGCTCCAGCCCTACTGCGCCAAATTTCAGATCGCCAATGAGCCGAACCACGTGCAGCGCTATGAAGGCTGGGGGCCGGACGATGCCGACGCCGCCGACTTCAACCAGTGGTTTCTAGAGGTTTACCGGCTGCTGAAGGAGGCGTGCCCGTGGGCGAGCCTGGGCTTCCCGGGGCTAGCCATCCCCGACTTCGCCCACCGTGATCGCGCCTGGCTTCAGATCTGCCGCCCCGCCATCGAACGCGCCGATTGGCTGGGCGTCCACTGCTACTGGCAGACCCCGCCCGACCGCCCCAGCGTGATGATGGACGAGAATTTCGGCCTCACTTTCAAGTATTATCACGCTCAATTCCCGGACAAGACGCTGGAAATCCTCGAATGCGGCAACTCCAATGGTCAGAATCCGCAGTGGCCCATTTCCGAGGACGACATCGCCCGCGAATATGTGACCTGGCTGCAAGAGGTGTTCAACTACCCCTACATCAACTCGGCCTCATTCTTCCTGCTCTCCTCGCCGGACCGGGCCAACTGGGAGTTCTTTGCCTGGCGCACCGAGAACAACTTCGTTAAACCGGTTGCCCGCGCCGTCGCGGCGATGAGCCGCCCCCCGCGCCAGGCTGTGCCGGAAGCCGGCGCGCCCGCGCCGCTGCCCGCGCAGCCGCCTCCCCCGTCACCGGCCCCGTTACCCGCGCCCACGACCACGCCTACACCAATGCCCGCCCCGGCGCCGGACACGCTGCCGTCAGCGCCCGGCTCCTTCACCAACAACCAGATTATCGACGCCTTCTACGACGCCGCGCTCAAACTCGGCCTGGGCGACTGGGCGCTGATGGAGAAAGCCGGTCTCTCGCTGGGCGAACTGGTCCAGGACCGCACGGGCGTCTATCGCGGCGCGCCGATCGCGCAGATCGCCGCGCTGAGCGAGGAGGAAAAGCAGGCGGTCCTAGCCGAACTAGCGGACTTTGCCGCGGGCGTCAGCTTTGGGCTGCCCGGCGTCGACAGGCCATCCGGCTGGTTGTGGCAGCGCCCAGAGCTGGCTGCGGTGCGCTGCGCCATGCCCCCCGCCCAGCGCGTGACCGCTCCCGCCGGTGCGAGTGCGCGCGTGCGTCGCGTGGTCGCGGCCTGGAACGAGTATGGCTGGCTGCTGCTGCGCTTGTCCACGGTGACCGGGGTCGACCTGGCCCTGGCGACGGCTGTGCTGGCGACGCAACTCGCCCCGCGCACACGGCGCGGCGACCGCCGTCCGCCCATCCGCTTCGAGGCACACGCCTTCTATCGCGCCTGGGGCGCGCAACACGCCGCGCAGTTCGAGCGCTATTTTCGCTTCAGCCAGGCCGGCCCCTGGCAGAAACACGCCTGGCGACCCGCGCCGGAGCAGCCCTGGCAGAACGTACACGACTCGCTGCGCAGCGAATGGGGCGCGTTCGAGCAAGCGGCTCTCCTGGATCGGGAGGCCGCCCTCCTTGCGACGTCCCTG
>JBBSBO010000482.1:0-3231 GCA_038251215.1 Caldilineales bacterium | reverse complement strand
TGCGCCGGTGAACGCATGGATGTCGCCATCTTGGGTCGAGGTTTCAAAGGCGCCGCGCAGGGCGCCCAGCATGAGTTCGCCCTGATCCAGCAGCGGCAATATAGCCGCGGTAACGGGCGGGAGCCCCTCAGTTTCCGGGGGCAGCACGATCAGGCGCAGCGGCTTGTTCACATCCACGCCCGTCAAATTCGGGCAGGCCGTCACCTGGCTCAGCCAGCCGTTGACACCCATGGCGATGAACGGCTGATTGATAGCCTGGGCCAGCGCGTTGACATTGCCGGAAAAGGCATTGCAACTTGTCAGTTCGAGCACAGCCAGGGGTTGGCGTTCGGCCGGCGCCCAAACCGGCAGCAACATCAACAGGGCGATCAGCGCGGACGCGAACGAACGTTGCATAGGAGTCTCCGTGTGAATGGGAAAACAAAAACCAAATCTAGCATACCTTTTATGGAGGCCAATTGCCACCGTTATTGCGAACCTGCACGCTTGACGGGTGCGATTTTATTTCGTTGAAGGTTAGGCGGCAGAGCGGAGGCGCGCGAGGATGGCGCTGATGCGAATGGCGTTCTTGTGCCGCCAGTGCATGCCCGCCTGCTTGCACCGTCTGACGACCAGGATTCTGGCGGCGGCCTCGACATGGCCGGAGGCGATGAAGTAGCCGTTTTTTCGCAGCCATCCGTATTTCATGTTCTGCTGTCGTTTTCTGAGGTAATCCAGTTCCTTGTCGGCCGTCGTGGAGGCGGCGAGCGCGGCGGCGTATTTTGTTTCGAGGCGTTTGATGACGGTGGTGGCGCCGATTCGGAAAAGGAGACCCTTCAGAAAACGGTATTCCTTTTGCATGGTCTCATCGGCGAGGCCGAGATTTTCGCAACACGTATGCAGGTGCCCGCAGGCGTGGATGAAGTCGTTGGTGAAGACGGCGTCGTGGAACGCGTCGCGCAGCGCCTTCTCAAGCGCTTCCTCTCCGTCCGCGACGCATTGCATCCTTGGCGCCGTTCCGCACCCCCTTGCCACGCCCAGCTTTTTGACCAGTCCGGTGACCTCGGCGATCTCCGCGCCTGAGACCGCGTAGGAAAAGGACTTTTTGAAAGCGGACGGGCGGCCTTTCTTGTCAAGCCAGGCGTATTCGCCGAACACGGCCACCCTGATCTGTCGTGTTCCGGCCTCGCCATTCTTGCCCTGGGTGTCAGCCGTGTCCTTCTTCGTGCAGGGAGCGCCCGTCCCATCCAACATGCAAAATAGCGTTCGTTCCGTTTCCTTTTCCCCGTTCTTGGGCGTGCGTTTGGGGTACGACCGCACGTCCGGGGCCGCCTCATCCTGCGCCCGCAGGCATTGATCCCCGTATGCAAACGCCATCGCTCTGACTTTGGAGACGGAGACGGCCATGCCCGTCAGGCGCCTGAGCATGCCGCGTCCCTCCGCGAAGGACCCACACAGGACGGCACAATTGACGACCCGGTCGCGTGCCGCCGCGGTGCTCTTGGCCGCCACGCCAAGCGCACGGAGCAACATCGAGTTTCCGGCTTGCCGGACGTAGGCGAACCGAACCGGGATCCAGCCGAAACAGGTGAGGATCTGCCGCGTCCGGTATCCGTGAGCCTTCGCCGTCTTCCGACCTCCCAGGTGTGAAAGGACCGCCGAAAGCAGCGCGCGCATGTCATAGACCGCCGCTTCCGCAAGTTTGCCGTCCAACTCCTTGAGCGCCACGGGGAAGCCATCTTCGTCGACCGGGCTCGACTCGACGGCGCGCAAGACGGCCTCGATGCTCTCGAGAGCCGGGCGGGGCAGCCGCCGGTTCAAGCGTTTTTTTTACTGTCGTCCGCAAGCGAGAGTTCCGTCAGCAGTGCCGCGTACTCCCTTTCCATCGCCCGGTAGCGCGTGCCCGCACGGACCAGACGTTCCACCGCCGCCTTCGCATCCCTTGGAATGCGCTTCCACATGCGCTTCCCGTCCACCCCACGGTACTGGAAGGTGTAGTGCTCCAGTGAGGTGTGGATGCTGCCGTCCAAGCGCCGGACGCGATTGTGCTTGGTCAGAAGCGTGCCATTGAGCATCGCCGGGATCGCCTCAATCTGCTTTCTGATCGCGTCGACGCGCGCCGCTTTTTTCGCCATTTCTTCGGTTGTCATAGGTGTCCTCCTATTGAGGACACCTATTAAACCAAAAAAAACAACACCCTGCAACTGAAAACATTGATTTTCCGCGCGCACAACTGCCGCACCCCTTCAACTAATTCAAATCGCACCCTTCAAATCACCGTTGGAAGGGCGGTCAGAACTCCATTTTTTTGGGCTCGAGTTTCTGCGGTAGCGACTGGGTCATGTACCAGAACACATATGGGGCGTTACGAAGTTCGTTGCCAAAGCTCTGCCCATAGCCCCAGTCGCGCTTCATAATTCCCTGCCCTGCGGTCTCGATTTGTTTCCGGGCGCGGCTGGCGTACGCCGCATTGTCCGTCTGTGCGCCGAGAAACGCGAACGCGTGCAACGTGCTCTCGGCCCAGTCGCCGATCTCAAAACAGTGTTGCGTGAGCACCTTCAGCGTGTCCAGTGCGCGCGGGTCGCCGGTATGCTCGTAGTACTCGCGCGTCGCCTCGAAGCCAATCCCACCCTGCCAGTGGCGGCCTTTGCCGACGCGGGCCGGGTTCCTGTCGGCCAGCGCGGCGTCGGCCTTCTGATGCTCGAACTCCCGCATGCGCTTCAGATAGGCGAGGTCGCCGGTGGCTTCCCAGGCGGCCAGCACGCCGAGGGGACCATGCCCCAGGCTGCGCGGCTCGCCCCAGCCCATGCCATTGACCTTCATGGCAAAGCGTGCGGACAGCAGCCCCATGTCGCGGGCGCGTCGCTCGCCCGTGAAGTAGAATCGCTCGAAATGGCTCTGTGTTTTGTAGTGATTGAAGGTCGGGGACGTGTAGATGCCGCCGTCGCCCTGCCGAATGTGCATGCCGCCGTCGCTGTAGCGATTGCAGCCGATCATGTTGTCATCCGGGTGCCAGCAGAGCATATCCATGTCCATCAGGTGATGTTGCGCTTCGATCGCCGTGTCGAGATATTGCTCGTCGCCGGTCCGAGCGAACTGCAGGAAAAGCGCGTGGGGATAGTCATAGTAGCAGTTGTCCCACGTCACGTTCCGGTCTCCCGGATTGCTGCGGTTGCCGTGGATGAAGTCGATCACATCGCCAAAGTTGAACATGCCATAGTGATCGAAGTCGCCAAAGGCAAAATCGCGGGC
>JBBSBO010000481.1:0-3250 GCA_038251215.1 Caldilineales bacterium | reverse complement strand
GCGCACATTCATGCCGAAGCGCGTCATTTGCAGGATCAGGCTTTGCGGCACGGAGATGGGCTTCTGGTAGCTGCTGGCATAGGCCCAGCTCACGTTGATTGTCTTGCCGCGTGGGTCGCCCACCTTCTCAATGATAGTCATTAAATCGGCCAAAATCTGGAAGGGATGATACACATCGCACTGCATGTTGAGCACGGGCACGCGGCTGGCCTGCGCCACGCCGTTGATGTAGCCGTTGCCCACGCCCCAATCACATTGGCGAATGGCGATGCCGTCGTAGTAACGGCCAAAGATCTCGCCGATCTCCTTGGCGGTGTCGCCGTGGCTGATCTGCGTCGTGGTCGAGTCGACGAAGGCCGCATGTCCGCCCAGTTGAGCCATGCCCGCCTCGAAGCTGGAGCGCGTGCGCGTGCTTGTAAAGAAGAAGAGCAGGGCCAACGTCTTGTCGCGCAGGAGCGGGTGCGCCACGCCCAAGGCGCGGTCGCGCTTGAGCTGGAACGCCACGTCGAGCACTGTTTCAATTTCCTCTTTGCTGAAATCCATGTCGCTGATAAAGTCGCGGCCGCGCAGGTTGGTTTGCATGCAATGTCCTCCGAATAGGGCGAAAAGTGGCAGCCGGACCGGGCAGACCGATCCGGCGAATGGAGAGATTGTAAAGAACAAACGGCCAAAACCCCAAAAGAAAACCGTAAAGACGCAAAGAAAAGCAACAGCAAGAAAAGTAACGGCCATTTACCACAGAGCTCACAGAGGACAGCCGGGAAGAAATCGGACACTGATTGAACGGATACAATAGATGAATCGGGTGTGTCTGTGAAAATCCCTTTCGATCCGTGAAATCAGTGTCCTATTATGGTTATGGTATGATGCCCCTGCCGGACTGGTTTGAGGCCGGCCTTCGCCCTGGGTGAGCTATGCACTTCGACGCCTTGACTCTGGCCTGTATTGCCCATGAACTGCGCGGCAGCGTTGCCGGCGGGCGCGTGCAGCAGACGCTGCTGCCCGACGCGCACAGCGTGGGGCTGGAGATCTACGCGCAGCGCGTGCGCGCCTACCTGCTGCTCTCCGCCCAGCCGGGGGACGGGCATGTCTATTTGGCCGCGGATAAGCTGCGCCGCGGCGCGCCGCAGGAGACGCCGCTGCTGCTTCTGCTGCGCAAATATGTGCGCGGGGCGCTCCTGGAGTGCATCGAGCAGCCCGACGTCACGGAGCGCGTGCTGCACCTGCACTTCACGCACCCGGAACACGGCGCGACCCTGCTCGTCGTCGAGCCGATGGGCCGCCTGAGCAACATCCTGCTGCTGGACGCCGCCGGCAAAATCCTCGAGTGCGTTCATCGCGCGCCGGGCGGCGAGCATGCCCAGCGCGTGCTGCTACCTGGCAAGCCCTATGCGCCGCCACCGCCCCAGCACAAGCTGCCGCCCCTGGATGACGGCAGCGGCGACTACTATGAACGCCTGGGCGCGGTGACCGCCGCGGCAGGGTCGCTGTGGAAGGCGCTCGCCGCGCAGATCGCCGGCGTCAGCCCCACGCAGGCGCGCGAGGCGGCCTGGCTCGCCACGGGCGACGCCGCGGCCCCGGCCCACGCCGCCACCGTCGTGGGCGTGGCGCAGGCGCTGCAACGCCTGGGGCTGCCTGTCACGAGCGGGGCATGGACGCCAGGCAACATCGAAGAGGCGGGCGCTGTCGTGGGCTTCAGCGTCTACCCGGTGCATTTCCGCGGCGACTTCGTGCCCACCGTCACGGCAAGCGAGGCGGTGGCACGCTATTTCGCGGCGCCGCGGCCCGGCCCGGCACATAACGAGCAGCGAGACGCGCGCGCAGATGCTTCCTCGGACGCCTCCCCGGACGCCTACGCCGCCGCGCGCGGCCAAGTTGCCGCGCAGCTGCGCCAGGCGCGTCAGAGGGCCACGCGTCGCCTTGCCGCGCTGAACGCCGACGAACCCGCGCCCGGCGAACCGCAGCGTCTGCGCACGCAAGCCGAGTGGCTCTTGGCGCTGGGGCACGCCGTCACGCCGGGGCAGTCCGTGCTCGAGGTGGACGTCTTCGGCGACGGCAGCGAGGTGCTGCACATTGCGCTGGATGCTACGCGCACGCCCGTGCAGCAGGCCGAGCGCCTCTTTCAACGCGCCGCCAAGCTGGAACGCGCCGCCGCCTTCATCCCGCGCCGCCGCCGCCGGCTCTTGGCGGACCTCGACTTTCTGGCGCAATTGGAATTGGACCTGACGCTGGCCGCCAACCGGCCTGAAATCGCGGCCATTGCCGAGGAGCTGCGCGCCGCCGGTTTGGCGCGCCAGGCTGCGCGCCGCTCCCAATCAAAAACGCCGCGCCAGAAGACGCCGCGCGCCGAGGAAAACTTCTTACGCTATGATAGCCCCAGCGGCTTGGCGATTTGGGTGGGGCGCAACGCCCGCCAGAACGAGGCGATCACCTTCCGCCTGACGCATCCGCAGGACACGTGGCTGCACGCCCGCGGCGTACCCGGCGCGCACGTGGTGATCCGCAGCGCCGGCCGCGCCGTGGACGAGGAGACGCTGCACATGGCCGCGCAGTTGGCGGCCTACTACTCGAATGCACGCGGCGAACGCTCGGCTCCGGTGATGGTGTGCGAGCGCCGCTTTGTGCAGCGCATCCCCGGCGGTCATCCGGGCCAAGTCTCGGTGCGCAACGAGGAAACGCTAAGCGTGCACGCCGAACTACCCGCGGGCGCGAGCTAACACGCTGCGGGGATACTCTGTGAGGTTTGAACGGCTAGAAGTCGATATCCACGTCGCCGCGGCGGGCGCGACGCTGTTCGTCTTGCTCGCCGTGGGCCGGTGGTTTGCCTTCGACCTGCGCCAGCAGGCTCTCGACCAGCGCCTGGGCTGTGAGCAGCCCCTCGCGGCGCACGGCGTAGAAGTGCGTCCAGAACTCCTGTGACAGCCCGAAGTCGTTGTGGCGCGCCTCTTCCAGCGCGCCGGTGAGGCCGTCAGCCAGCCAGGCGAGCGGGTTAAAGGCCGCGGCGCGCTCTTCGGCGGGCAGGCGCGCCGGCTTTTCGTAGCGCGGCGCGTACTCGCCCTGTGCGGCTTCCGCGCGCGCGGGGGGCGGGGTCGACGCTGCTTCCGGTGTTGCGCCCGGTTCCGGCGCGGACGTGCGCTGCGTGCGTCCGCCGACTTTGATCTCGCTGCTGTCCATTTTGCCTCCCCTCTCCGTCACTCGTCACACTTCACATGTCACACTTCACGCTGCAAGATCACGCGCATCACGTCGT
>JBBSBO010000480.1:0-3250 GCA_038251215.1 Caldilineales bacterium | reverse complement strand
GTGAGTCTATGATCCCCAAGCGCCGGCCATGAAAGTTCTGCACCTGAGCACGTATGACACGCGCGGCGGCGCGGCGCGCGGCGCCTATTGGCTGCATAGCGCGCTGCAACGCCAGAATGTTGATTCGCGCATGTTGGTCGCGGCCAAATTTAGCGCCGATCCCACCGTCAGCGGCCCGCCCGCGACGATTACCCGCCAATTTCAAAGCGCTCTGCGCGCCACGGTCGATCGCTTGCCGGTCAAACCCTATCGCCGGCCTGCTAATCGTGTGTTATTTTCACCCTCTTGGGTTCCCAGCGGCGTTCTACGTGATATCCGCGCGGCGTCACCGGATATCGTGAACCTACACTGGGTAGCGGATGGTTTTATACGACCCGAAACATTGACGAAGTTGCATCTCCCCCTTGTGTGGACCCCACGCGATATGTGGCCCTTCACAGGCGGATGCCACTACTCGCTGGGCTGCGAGCGCTTTGCGGAGCGCTGCGGGCGCTGCCCGGCGCTCTCCTCGTCGCGAGATAGAGACCTAAGTCGTTGGCTTTGGAAACGCAAACAACGCGCATGGCAAGATATCGACCTCACGGTGGTAGGCCTCAGCAATTGGATCGCCGATAATGCGCGGCGCAGCAGCCTCTTCGCTGATCGCCGCATCGAAGTCATCCATAATGCGCTGGACGAGGCCATCTTCAAGCCGGCGCCCAAAGCCGTTGCCAGACAGATCTTGAATCTGCCCGCGGATTCGCTGATCATCACGTTTGGGGCTATGAACGCGCTGTCTGACCCCATCAAGGGCTTCACCCTTCTGCAAGAGGCGTTGCAACGGCTCTCCGCTGCCGGCTTCGGGCCGGATGCACACGTCGTGGTGTTTGGCGCGCTTGCCCCCTCGCCCGCGCCGGACCTAAGGTTCCCTGTCACGTATCTGGGCGTACTCCACGACGACGCTACGCTGGCGCTGGCCTATTCAGCCGCGGATGTCATGGTCGTGCCCTCGCGCCAGGAGTCCTTCGGCAAGACGGCGCTCGAAGCCCTCGCCTGCGGCACGCCGGTCGTCTGCTTCGATACGAGCGGCCTGAAAGATGTGGTCGAGCATAAGGAGGATGGCTATCGCGCGACCTGCTACGACACCAACGACCTGGCCGCCGGCATCGTTTGGGTATGCCAGGAGCCGGAGCGCTACCAAGCCTTGTCGCGCCACGCGCGCCGGCGCGTGGAAGAGGGATTCACGCTGACCCTTCAGGCCCAACGCTACCGTCAACTCTACGAAGATCTGCTCGACGCGCAAGCAGCGCGGCATGGCGCTCACCCCAAGAAAGCAGGCCCAGCGTGATCCCGCCACGCGCAGCGCCACGTGCCGCCTCAACTGGGGCTGACATCCCCACCCTTGCCGAGTACCAGGCCCGCCCGCCTCATCCCCAACGCCAGACGGGCGGACGTCGCGCCCGCGGCCAAGATAGCCCGCGGCCCGACGCGCCCGGCCCGCTCGTCAGCATCATCACCCCCGTGCGCAATGGGGCTGCTACCCTGGAACGCACCCTGAGCAGCGTGCTGGCGCAGAACTACCCCGCCATCGAAACCGTTGTCGTGGACGGGGCCTCCACCGACGGCACGCTCGACATCCTACGCCGCCATGACCGCGAACTGGATTGCTGGATCAGCGAGCCGGACGACGGCATCAGCGACGCCTTCAACAAGGGCATCGCCTTAGCATCGGGCGAGATCATGGGCATCCTCAACGCCGACGATTGGTACGAACCGGGCGCGATAGCGGCGGTGGTCGACGCCTTCGCCCGCAGCGGGGCCGGCGCCGTGTGCGGCGCGCTCCAATACTGGAATGGCCCCAAACGCGGCATGGTCTTCTTTTCCAACCCGGACAACTTGCGCCTGGAATCGACCGTCAACCACCCCACCCTTTTTGTCCAGCGCGCCGTCTACCGGCAGTTCGGCCTCTTCCAAACCCGCTACCGCTACGCCATGGACTACGACCTGATCCTGCGCCTCTACCTGGGCGGCGTGCGCTTTGAGGCCCTGTCCGACGTATTGGCAAATATGCAGCTCGGCGGCCAATCCGACAGCGCGGTGTTCCCTGTTTCCCGCGAGCTATATCGCATCAAGACATCGCTCCTGGGCCGCCCGCTGCGCCAGGCAACCTACAGCGCCTATCACTTCATGCGCACGCACGCCTCCAAGTTCCTGCGCCGCCGGCACGCCGACCGGCTACTGGACGCCTACCGGCGGCGCCATTCCGTGGTGCTCAAGGCGCGCCCGCCGCGACAAGGATGACTGAACGCGGATGACAGGTTTTCGCCGATCCATCGCCCCGCGCCGCATCCTCTTCCTCGAAGCGCTGCCCATTGTCGCCGGCGGGCAGCGCGTGCTGCTGGACCTTGTCCCGGCCCTCATCGACTACAATCTCCACGCCCTGCTGCCCGGCCCCGGCCCTTTGTCGCCGGCGCTGGAGCAGCTTGGCGCAACCTGCCATTTTGCCCCCATGGCCGACTACACGCTGGTGCAAAAGAGCCGTGCCGACCTGCTGCGCTTTCCCGCCGACCAAATGCGCCTTGTCTGGATGTGCCGCCGCCTCATCGACCGCCATGATATTGACCTCGTCTATGCCAACTCCAGCCGCACCTTTGCGTGGGGCGCCTGGGCCGCAGCGTGGAGCCGCCGCCCCGCCCTCTGGCATCTGCACAATGTGATCGGCGACGCCAAGACGCGCGCTTTGCTGCACTGGAGCGGGCGCGCCGCCTCCGTGCGCCGGATTATCGCCGCCTCGCAGACCGCAGCCGATGAACTGGACCTGGCGACCAAGACCGTAGTCATCCCCGGCGGCGTCGACACGCAGCGCTTCCGGCCTAGCCGCGACGCAGGCATACGCGTGCGGCGCGAGTTGGGGCTAGGCCAGGAGGAGCAGGTGATCGGCATTGTCGGCGACCTGATCCCGCTCAAGGGCCAGCACATCGTGCTCAAAGCCTTCCGCACATTGCCCGACCCGCCCGCCTGCCTCATCATCGGCAGCCCTCGCCCGGGCGATGATGCTAGTGCGGCCTATGCCCAGCGCCTTCACTCCTTGCGTTCGGACAAGACCCTCTTCACGGGCAGGCGCGCCGACATGCCCGACGTACTCAACGCCCTTGACGTGCTGGTGGTGGCGTCCACGCAGGAGACCGGCCCGCTGGCGCTGCTGGAAGCCCTCGCCTGCGGCCTGCCTGCGCTCAGCACGCCCGTGGGCCGTGCGCCCGAGTGATTGCCG
>JBBSBO010000479.1:0-3251 GCA_038251215.1 Caldilineales bacterium | reverse complement strand
GTACAGCCCTGCGCCGCCAGCGCCAGCGCAATGCCGCGCCCGATGCCGCGGCTGCCGCCGGTGACCAGCGCGTTCTTGCCGTGCAAGGACATGTCTAGGCTCAGTTCTGTGGGGAGCGGGCGGCTACCAGTCCAGCGCCAGCAAGCGCAGGAGTTCTTCCGGCGTGGTTGTGCCGCGCACGCGCACGCGTGTCAACCGGAAGAGGTCTTCGCTGCTATGCGTGGCGCCCTGGACGGTGGTCAGCCCCGCCCAATAGTTGGCGCTGCGGAAGATGTTGATCGTGTTGTCGTCGTATTCGCCGGCGGGGTACGAAACAAAGCGCGGGCGCACGCCCAGCTCGTGCTCGATGGTTTCCGTGCTGCCCAGCGCCTGCCACACCAGATAGTCGTCGTCCTTGCCGCGCAGCGAAACATGATTGCGCCCGTGCGACTCGATGGACATGCCGCCCGCCGCCATCTCACGCAACATATCCCATGTAAAGTAGTCGGGCAGTTGACCGTCGACGAAATCGGTGACGACGAAGAACGTCGCCGTCATGTTGCGTTGGCGCAGGAGGGGGAACGCGTTCTCGTAGTTGTCGCGATAGCCGTCGTCGAAGGTGATGACGACGGGCTTTACCGGCAGCTCGGCTCCCTGCGTCAGATGCGCCAGCAGTTGGTCCAGGCTGATGGCGGTGTAGCCGTTGTCGAGCATGGCATCGAGGTGCGCGGCGAACAGTTCCGGGCTGACGGACAAGTCCTGGCGATAGATGTTGGCATCCGCCGGCGGCGTGCTGAGATAATGATACATGAGGATGGGAACCTGCGCCGTGCGCGCCACGCCGTCCGGGGTCGGTTCCCAGTTGTGCGCAGCAGGCATGGCAGCCGGCAAGGGCTGCTCCTCGGCATTCTGGGCGCTTTCGGCCGGCGCAGGCGCGAGGGCGGCATCCGGCGCCGGCTGTGCCGCGTCGGGCAGCAGCTCAGTCAAGAGTTGTGCGATGGGCGCCGGGCCGGCAGCGGGCGGGGTCGGCGTCAACGTGGGCAGGATCGACCAGATGTCGACTTCCGTGGGCTGCGCGGCGGCCTCTGACGCAGTCGCGGCGGATAGCGCCGCAGCGGGCGGCATAGCAAGGGGCGAGCGCAAGGCCGTCCTCGCGATCTCGACATCACCGTTGGCAGCGTCCGCATTGGCCTGCGCGGCTTGCGTGCCGGCGGCTTCCGCCACACCACGCGCCGCGACGCCGGCGGCGAAGATCGAGCGCCCCGTAGGCAGCGCAGGGATAGGCGGACGCTGCGCAAGATCGGC
Source organism: Caldilineales bacterium (assembly GCA_038251215.1). Classification (GTDB taxonomy): domain Bacteria; phylum Chloroflexota; class Anaerolineae; order Caldilineales; family Caldilineaceae; genus JASGTU01. Next base: position 1,967 of record JBBSBO010000479.1, on the reverse strand, counting down.
TGTCGGAGTGGCGGTCGCCTTTGCGGCGCGGGCCTCGCCGTTAACCGTTGAGGAAGCTGTCGAGTCAAGCAGAAGCGTGGGTTGTGCGGTGGGCGCCGGTCTCACAGCGGGCTGCTGTTTGGCCTGCACCGCACGCGCCGAAATACTCAGCACGCCGCCCAGCGCGAGGGCGAGCAGAACAAAGGCGGCATAGGGCAGCATCAGGCGCAGTCGAGTGCGCAGGCGGTCAGGCATCATGGCGCAATGGTAACATCAAGGCTTTGGCGCACGCAATAAGCGGCTACCCTGCGGGACAAAATCACGCGGGGCCGGCGTCACAGGCGAAACGGCAAACTGAGCGACCAATCTGCGGCGTTGCCGAAACTCACGATGCCAGGTATTTGTACAATAGGGCAACAAAATATCCGATATGGTTGACAAAGATGGTTGACAAACCTGATTGCCTACACTATACTCCTGGTAGGTGTACGCACCGTTCTCCGGCCTGTGTACTCGACTGCGCAGCCGGTCGTCAATCAAGACGCAGCGGGCGCCTGGTCGGTTCCGCCAACTTATCTTCCAAGAGGCTCGCCGCTGCCTGAAAGAACCAATAGAATTTGCTTCTCAGCCCAAGCGGCAGGCGCCCACGGACGAAAAATATCGCCGGGGCCGCCCTGGACGCCTTTGCGGCACGGTTCATAAATCGAAACCAGATTGGACGGGGCTATGTACAGAGAGAAAATCCGCGAGTACTATGACCACCTAAGCCGCAGCTACCGCCGGGTGGCGGATTTTATTATGAGCAATTATTACGAGGTCTCATTCATGACCGCGGCGCAGCTGGCCGCTTCGGTGAGCGTGGACACAACCACCGTCGTGCGCTTCTCGCAGCGCCTGGGCTACAACGGTTATCCGGAGCTGCTCAACGACATTCGCCGGCAGGTCAACGCCGAGATCTACGCCGCCTACGAGCCGCAAGACTTGCCGCCAGACAACCCGGCGGGCATCTTCAAGGATCGCGCCGAGCAGGAGATGCACAATCTGCGCGAGATGCTGATCCACAACCCGCCGGAAAACATGCAGCGCGTGGCCGCTCTGTTTACCGCGGCTAAACATATTGTCTTGGTCGCCGAAGGCTATGCCAGCACCGCGGCGGAGATGGCGGCGGAGCAGTTCCGCCATCGCGGCCTTTCCGCCGAAGCGTCGTCGGACGACGCCGTGCGCATGGCGGGCACGCTGATCAGCCTGGACCCGAACACGCTGGTGATCGGCATCAGCGCCACCAGCTACGGCGACAGCGTGGCGAAGGCGCTGGGCTACGCGCGCAGCCGCGGCTGCGCCACCCTGGGCGTGGTCGGCTCGCTCGCCAGCCCCGTCAACCGCATGTCCGACGAAGTCGTCTACGCGCCCACGGACGCGCCCGGCCCGCTGCCCAGCGTGGTGGCGTTGGTGGCGGCGTTGGCCGCGCTGGTGCAGGTGGCAAGCCGCGGCAGCGAAGCCGCCATCGAGCGCCATCTGGAAGAGTTCGAGCAGGCCTACGCCTATCTCACCGAGCCGGACACGGGCGAGGGCGTGCCCGATATGCTGGACTGATCGCGATTTGGACACTCTACCATTTGGACACTGATTCCCACTGATTTTGATGGATGCCCGCAGATACTCTGCGGGCATCCATTGTTTCTGTGCAAATCAGCGTCCTATTCTTGTCGCATTTCCAATGCCTGGTCCGGCGGCAGACTACTGAAGAGGCCGATGGCGAGGAATGCCAGGATATAGCCCAGGTAGTTCTCGTTGAGAAAGCGGCCGCCGTAAAAAAAGGCAAACAGGAATACGCCATAATGCCAGCAGGCATGGGCGAGCGTGGGCGCGATCTGTTGACGACGCACGAACCACACGAGGATGGGCAGCGCCAGCGCGATCTCCGTCAGCCAGAAAGGCCATTGGCTGAAGCGGTCGGGAACCCAGCCCATCGCCAGCACGAAATTGCT
>JBBSBO010000478.1:0-3252 GCA_038251215.1 Caldilineales bacterium | reverse complement strand
TGTCCGTCTTCGCCAACACGCTGTACGGCAGGTTCGCCGGCATGTCGGCGAAGGCGCCGGCGCTTGCCTCCAACTTATCCTGGCCCAAAGTTAGCTGCGCTTCGCCGCTGGCTACATAGAGCAAGGCACGCTTGGAGGATGTGTGCTCGGTCAACTCTTGCCCGGCGGCGAAGCCGAAGAGTGTAGCGTTGACGCGCCCGTCGCTGAAGAGCGTGCGGCTGACGATGCTGTCCGGCGGAATGGCGGGCAACTGGGCGCTCAGCTCAGCCATGTAGCGATAGGCCGCATTTTGCTTGGAGGATTCGTTGGATGATTGGCTGGAGGATTCGTTGGATGATTGGCTGGAGGATTCGTTGGATGGCATCTAGAGAGTTTCCTGTTCTATCTATGCAAGGGTGAATGGAAAGCCGGCGGCGCAAACACAATCAGGAAGGGCAGGGCAATGGCCGCCTCCGGGCACACATCCTCGCAGGCCGTGCAATAGGTGCAGCGGTCGGGATCGGCGAGAAGCGCTTTGCCGTCAACCTGCGCCAGCGCGCCCGTGGGGCAGACATCGACACAAAGCCGGCAGCCGGTGCAGCGGTCGGCGTCAATTATGGGAAGCGGCGATACGTCGATCATGCACAACGCTCCTGAACTCTCCCCCGCACGGCGCCGGCTCGCATCCCGGGCGCCGAAGAGGGGAGCGATCTCATTATACGCCAAGCAAGGGCCGGGCACTGTGACTTATGTCCCACCCGCGCCCCGCGTCAACCGGGGCGCGATACACGCCGAGGCGGGCGCGGGTGATACAATGGCGAAAAGGTTCACCTGCTCTGTCGCGGCCCAGCCGCGGCATTTTCGCGGCCGGATGCGCCGCCCATGCACCTCGCGAGGCCATCTGCCATGTCCGGCGGTTATCTAACGACGCTGCGCGCCCTGCACCGCAACGTGTGGATCTACTTTGTCGCCACGGCGCTGCTCGGCTTCTCGATCGACGGCGGCATCTACGCCGTCGTGTTCAACCTCTACCTGCTGCGGCTGAATTTTGGCCCGGAGTTCATCGGCGTGATCAACTCGGCGGGGCAGCTGCTCTTTGCGTTGGCGAGCCTGCCCGCAGGCGCCATCGGCGACCGGGTGGGCTATCGCAAGATGATGATCACGGGGATGGCGCTGATCGTGATCGGCGCGTTCCTGCTGCCGCTGGCGCAAGGCATTGCGCCGCAGGCGCCGGGCGGCTGGCTGATCGCCGGCTACTCGATCATGATGCTTGGCCTGGCTGTCTATTTCGTCAACGCCGCGCCCTTCCTGATGGAGATGACCGCCACCCAGGAGCGCGGCTCCGTCTTTGCCTTGCAAACCGGGCTATTGGCGCTGGCGGCGGTGGGCGGCAGCTTGATCGGAGGCTATCTGCCGCGCCTCTACGCCTACGCACAGGGCATTCCCCAAAATCAGCCCGACCCCTATCGCTTCCCGCTCTTCATCTCGGCGACGCTGATGCTCTTCGCCCTGGGCGCGTTGCTGATGACGCGGCGCGTCGACGCGCCGGTCGCCCCCGAGCCGACGATCCCGCTCGAAGCGGAAGGGCTGCCCGTCGAGGCGCAGGCCGCAACAACCCCGCGCGAGGCGATCCCGCGTGCGCGCGTGGCGGCGCAGTCCGTGGGCGCGCTGATCGTGGCTTTCAGCGTGATTCGCTTTTTGCAGGTCACGGGCATTGGCGCCGCCGGCACGTTCTACAACGTCTATTTCGACACGGTGCTGCACGTGCCCACGGCGCACATCGGCCTGATCTCAGCGGCGGCGCGACTGGCGTCCGTACCCGCGGCGCTGGTGATCCCGCTGCTGGTGGCACGCTGGAACGCGCCGCGCGTGGTCGTGCTGGCCTGCGTGGCGACGGCGATCAGCCTGCTGCCGATGATCTTTTCGCAGCAATGGGGCTGGGCGGGGCTAGGCTATGTGGGCGCAGTGGTCTTTTCCGCCATGCGCTTCCCGGCTTATATCGCGTATACGCTGGAGCTGGTCCCGCCCAACTGGCGCGGCAGGTTGTCCGGCTCGGGCGAGATGGCGGGCGGGCTGAGCTTTTCGCTGATTGCGCTGGCGGGGGGCTTCATCATTGTGGCGCGGGGCTATAACGCGCTCTTCTGGCTGGGCATCGTGTTGACGCTGGCGGGCGCGCTGCTCTTCGCGCTCTACGCGCGCCGCCTCGCCGCGGCAGCTTCCGCCACAGAGTAGCAAACCAGGCAAAAGAGAACCGTCTTATTACGCCGCGGCGATACGCTAGTCCGGCGAGGCGCTGTCCGCCAGCACCGACTCGCCGGCGACCGCCGCCAGGAAAGTGTCGCCGAAGTCGTCCACCGATTCCCAGTCCGTATACTCGTAGTCGCGCGAGGTGTCGACGTCGCCGCTGGCGCGCTTGCTGATTGACTTCATCAGGAAGCGTTTGATCAAGCCGTAGCGCGTGAAGAGCAGCGCACCGGCAAAAACGCCCAACTGGTCGGGATACCAGTTGGTGGCCTCCATGAAGTCCTGCACATATTGCTCGACCTGCGCCTTGTCCTCCGGCGAATTGCTGTTCGCCGTGAGGCAGACGGTGAAGAAGGCGGAGAACTGCGTGGTGAGTTCGCTGCAATACTTCTTCGTCAGTTCCACCATATACTTCTGGTGGCGGCCCATGTGGATCGACGCGCCCACGATCACGCCGTCGTAGGACGCGATCGACAGGTCGGCGGGCGCCTTCTTGCCGTAGTACAGATCGACGTCGTGATGCCGGTTGCGGCAAAACTCCGCCAGGCGTTTGGCGACCTTGGCCGTTTGTCCTTCTTCCGAGCCGTACACAATTAATAGACGCGCCATAGGGCTAATCCTTTGGAACCAAGAACGTCAATGCGAGAACTTGTGAAATCTCTCACTACCATAGCGTAAAGCGACGCAACGGTCAAACTTCACGAACGATTAACACCAAATAGAACGCGGATCACGCGGATCGGGCGGATTTACACGGATACAGCATAGCCGAAATCCCTTGATCCGCGTCGATCCGCAAAATCCGTGTTATCCGCGTTCTATTCTTTAGCGGTGCGCGGCTTTGTACGCCTCGATCTGCGCGAAGATGTCCGCCTCTTCCTGGTATTGGGGGTTGTCAAAGAGGGCGTCTACCGCGGCCTGGTCGCGGCGCGCGGCGGGCCACTCAGCCGCGTCGGCGATGCGCAGCGCCAGCCGCGCGGCCATAGCCGCCGCCTCGCGCAGACCGCGCTCGCCCACCTTGTCCAGCGT
>JBBSBO010000477.1:0-3263 GCA_038251215.1 Caldilineales bacterium | reverse complement strand
GATACTCACAGATCGATCTGTGCCGATCTATTTTATCCATTCAATCAGTGGCCTACTTAAGGCGGGCGATAAGATGGGCGGAGGCGCGGCATGAAGCCCGAACCACGCGCCCAGGTTGGCCTGGGCGCGCACGTCACCGTCGAGTTGATCGACGAGCAGGGCCGCCGCGAGCGCTTCGCCTTTGACGTGGTCGCCGACGCCGCCGCGGACGCCACGCGCAACTTGCTCAGCGCCGAGGCGCCGCTTGTACGCGCCCTGCGCGGCAAGTTCGCCGGCGCGCTGGTGGACTATCGCATGGGCGACATCTGCCGCGTGGCGGTGGTGGAAGTGGGGCCGGCGCAGACGCAGGCGCCGCCGGACGCAGCCGCGCGCCGCCAGGCCATGCTCGACGAGGCGCTCCGCAAGGCGGAACGCACCAGCGCCGACATGTTCGCGTCTTCGTTCAGCGGCAAGTGGGGCGATTACAACACGGACGACATGGACCGCGACATAGACATGGATGAAGACGAGGGGAACGCCGCACGGAACAACTGAAAACCGCAAAGCGCGCAAAGAACGCAAAGGAAAAAGGCCTTCCCCCATGCATAGGGAAGGCCTTTTTGGTTAGGTTTTACAAGAGTATGCGACTATTGCGCGGCGGCGGCCCACAGGCGCACCCAGCCGTCGCTTGTGACCAGCACGGCAAAGACGCCGTCGTCGCTGATGGAGATGTCTGTGATCTGGTTTTGCGCGTCTTCCGCGCTCCGGCTTTCGCGCGTGCCCAGGGCTTCGCCGCTCACCCGGTCATAGAAAGCGGCATACGGTCCCGCCACGATCAACAGCCCGCCGTCTGGGCTGAAGGCCGCGCCGCCGGCGGTGAAGTCGGCGTTGTCTGTCGGTAAGTCCCCGACCAGGTCGGCGCCGGTGACATCGTAGGCGTACCACTCGGCCTGGCCTTCGCCGTACACCACGAGATCGCCCACCCCGCCATCGTCCAGTTGCGGCCACACGGCCACCTGCGGCGAGGTCGTGGCTATGTTCAAGCCGGACCAGGCCGGCTCCCCGCTTGCCAGACGGAAGTCCACCGTGCCGCCCTCCAGCCCGATCAGCAGGCCCGGCTCTTGCGCAGGGCTGGGCGCGAGGCTGGTCACGGGGCCGGCGGCTGTGTCCATCTCCGGCAGATAGGCCCCGGCGACATCCCACCAGCGCAGGCCGCCCGCCGCGTCGCCGCTTGCCAAAAGGCGGTCGGGCTGGAAGGCGAGGCCGGTCACCGCGCCGCGCTGCCCGGCGAGCAGCGTCGTGGGCAGCCAGGCCACGTCGAAGTTGTGGAAGAGCTGGATCTGCGCGCGACTATCGGATTGCACTGTGACGGCCAAGTCGCGGCTGTCGGGGCTGAAGGTCGGGTGCGCATAGCCGGAGGACGTGGGCGACCACCACAGCGCATCCATCAGGCGGTGGGCGTCGAAGAAGTAGAGGCGTCCGTCCGTCGTGGTCACAGCCAGCCAGTTGCCGTCGGGCGACAGGGCCGCCTCGGCGGCGTCCGTATCGGGCAGGGAGAAGGCCGCCACCTCCGCCAGTCTGTCGAGGTTGTCCGGGGCCAGCGCATCGCCCGCGGGCAGCCAAGAGAGGGCCGCGTCGCCGATGGGCGCGTAGCTCATCCACACCTCGCCTTCGCGCCCCGCCGCGCCGGCCTGCAACTGGAGTTGGTAGCCGTCCTTTGTCCAACGCCGCGCCGTCCAGGCGATGGGGCCGCCCACAGAGGGCAATACCGGCTGCCAGCCCTGCCCGCGCAGCCAGGCGTCCACCGTGCTGATGACGTCCGCCTGGTTGAACTCCTCGCTGGGCACGACCGCCAGGTCGACGCCCTCCGGCGCGGGGGCGATCTCCAATTCCGGCAAGGGCAGGGCGGCGAAGACTTCGGCGCCGTCCTCGCCGAGGTCGAACTGGGCGGATGCCTCCACGACGCGCAGCGTGTCGGCGGCGAACAGCTCGCCGTTGAGCGTCAGCACATAGGTATACAGGCCCGGCTGCCAGTCGATCTGCGGGTCGAAATAGAACCAATCATAGATCGCGTGGGAGCTGGAGTCGATGCGGATCGTGGGGACCTCGTCCAGGAGCAGCAGGCCGTCCGGGTCATACCAGAAGAGGCGCAGACGGCTGTCCGGCGGCAGGTCGCCCGTGCCGCGCAGGATGACCGTATCCTGCGCGTGGACGGCGCGGGTGGCGAGGATCGGCGCGCCGTCTAGGGCATCGTCCACAGCGTTGCCGTAGTACACGCCGAAGTTGGCAAGTTCGGTCTGCGCCGGGGGCGCGTCCTGTACGACAAAGCGATGGGCCGCCACGGCGACGTCGTTATAGTACACGTAGGCCGTGTAGGAGGCGGGCGTCATGGGGTAGTCGGGGACGTGAATGAAGGCGGCGCGCGTGCCTGCATCGTCCTGTAGCGCCACGCTGTCATAGCTGTCTGCCGCGCCGTCCGCCAAGTTGAGGGCAAAGGCGGCGACGGGACGGTCGGGCTGGTCATCTTGGAAGAGGACGGCCTTCAGTTCGCCGTCCAGGTCCGGCTCGGCGAAGTGGACGGCGAGCGCGGGCTGGGCGTCCGGCGCAAAGGCGAAGAGCGGCTGCGGCTCTTGCGCGGGGCTAGGGCGGTCGCCGCTCATAGTCGTCGCCAGCAGCGTCGCGCCCAGGTCGGCGTAGGCTTGCAGCGCATCGCTCACCGCCACGCCGTCCAGGTTGACGCCGGCGGCGACGGCTTGGCGCACACGCGGCTCGGACTCCTGCCAGTAGACGTCGGGCAGAATGAAGACCTGGGTGACGAGGATGCCGTTATAGTCGAGCATCACGACCGCCATTTGGTAGAGGTCGCTGGCGGCGCGCAGCAGGACGGCGTTGTCGGCGGGGGTTTTGTCCTCGGCGACGTCGAGCACATCCGTCTCGCGCGGGAGCAGGGCGGGATTGCGGCCCAGGCCGCTGTCGGACAGCGTGCCCACGAGCGTCTCCTCCACGCCCATCGCCACTTGCTCCCATTGGTCGGCGCTGAAGGCGCCTTGCCCGGTGTCGGACAGGCTGACGAGCACGATGCCCTCGGCGGGGTTAGCGCCAAAGCTGTAGTCGAGCGTGTCCCCGTCGAAGGCGACGGACTGGAACGGGTAGGCGGGCAGGGACATGAGGCCGATCAACCCCAGCGGGTCCGCGAAGGGCACGGGCGCGGTCGACGGGTCGGGCCATTGCAGCAAGTTCACGATGGCGGCCTGCGCGGCGGGCGGCGACCAGTCGAAGGAGGT
>JBBSBO010000476.1:0-3268 GCA_038251215.1 Caldilineales bacterium | reverse complement strand
GCGCGCGCCAGGCGATAGGCCTCCGCCGCTTCGCTCAGCGTACCAATCTGGTTGACCTTGAGCAGCAGCGCGGTGGCCGCCTGCGCGTCGACAGCGCGGCGGATGCGCTGCGGGTTCGTGCAGTGGAAGTCATCACCCAGCACTAGCGCCCGGCTGCCCACATCGCGCAGCAGCAGCGGCCACTGCGCCCACTCTTCTTCCGCCAAGCCGTCTTCGATGCTGATAATCGGGTAGCGCTCCAGCCAGCCGGTGATCAGGCCGCGCATCTGTGCGCTGTCCAGCGCCTTGCCGTCTATGTGATAGCGTCCATCCTGGTAGAAATGGCTGGACGCCACGTCGACCGCCAGCGCCACGTCGTCGCCGGGCCGCAAGCCGGCCGCGACGATCGCCGCCACGGAGTCGTCGAGCATGGCTGCGCTATCGGCGAAGGGCGGAGCGAGGCCGCCTTCGTCCGCCGTGAGCAGGCGCATGCCATACTTGCTCGCACACAGGTCCGCCGCCGCCTGATAGACGGCAAAGGTCATCGCCAGCGCCTCGTCCATCGACTGGGCGGAGGCGGGCACGACGAGAATGTCCTGGATCGGAGCCTGCTTGCCCGCGTGTTTGCCGCCGCTGAAGAGGTTGATGGTGGGGCGCGGCAACGTGTGCAGCGGCGCGTGGGCGTCCGCTTGCGGCGGGTGCAGAATATCCGCAAACTGCTGGTAGAGCGGAATGCCGCGCACGCCCGCCGTCGCCCGTGCAAAGGCCAGCGACACGGCCAGGATGGCATTGGCGCCCAGGCGCGACTTGTTGGGCGTGCCGTCCAACTCGATCAAGCGCGCGTCCAGCTCACCCTGGTCGGCGAAAGCGCACAGACAGACGGCGTCTGCGATCTCATGCCGGACGTGATACACGGCCTTGCGACAACCCAGGCCGCGGTAGCGCGTCGGGTCGCCGTCGCGCAGTTCCAGCGCCTCCGCCGCGCCGGTCGATGCGCCGGAAGGGACCGAGGCCGTCGCCACGGCGCCCTCCGCCAAAACGCACGTGGCCTGCACGGTGGGCCGGCCGCGGCTGTCCAAAATTTCGAGGGCGGAGAGTCGGGCAATCGTGGGCATGGCAAGTCTCGGGCGGGCATGTGTGGATGGATGGGGCAGCGAATGACGTTACAAGAATCCATTGTGCCCCAGGCCGCGCCGATTGGCAACCGCCGCGGGCGCAGGGAGATTACTACATGTCCAGCGCCTCCCCGGCCTGGCTGAAGAGACCCTCCGGCACGCTGTCGGGCACGAGGATGGACAGCGCTTGCTTGACCAGCCGGCAGCTATACGGCGTATCGCCGACCGGCTCGCCGTCGACGTGGTAGGGCAGCGCCGGCTCGCAGTGGATCTCCATGCTGCTGCCCGTCGCCAGCGTAATGCCCTGGTCCTCCCCCTCCTGGTCCAGAACCACATCCAGGGCATACGCCGCCAGTTTGGGCCATTCGCGCCCGCTAAAGATCCACACCTCGAACTGCCCGTCATCCAACACGCCGTGCTCGTTCAAGTTCAGTTCGCCGCCGAAGAAGGTGCGCGTATTGGCGGCTGTCACCATCAGGAACTCGCCTTCAAAGGTCTCACCGTCCACCATCACCACGGTGTGCGGGCTGCGAAATTCGGACAGATGCGGCAAGCTCGTGATCAGGTAGCCAAACTTGCCCAGGCGCTTGGACCACTGCGGGCGCGGCTCTACTTGGTCGACAATATAGCCGTCGATGCCCGTGCCCGTCTGCAAGAGCCAATAGCGCCCGCTCGAATTCTGACCGACGTCCATATGCTGCACGCGCCCGCGCGCCAAAGACTCCGAAACATCCGTCATCCAATTCGGGGCCAGCAGATTGGCTTTGGGCAGGCCAATCTCTTGCGCCAGCACGTTGGCGGTGCCCACCGGCAAGGGCGCCAGCGTCACATCCGTGCCGACCAGCGCGTTGGCGATCTCGTTGAGCGTGCCATCGCCGCCCGCGCCAAATATCATGTGCCGGCCCGCCTCCACAGCCGCGCGTGCCAGTTCTGTGGCATGACCCGCGTGTTCAGTGAACTCCACCTCCATCGACCAGCCGCGTTCCTTCCAGAAGGCGGCGAACTGCTCGATGGCGTCGGTCGAATCGCGCAGCCCGGCGTTGGGGTTAAAGATGAGCGTAGCTTGGCGTTGCGTGTGCGCCATATAGGTTGATTCCCGGTCAATAAAAAGAAGCCCGTAGCAGGCGAGAAGTCATAACCTGCATCAGCCCGAGTGTATCATCATCGATGCCGCCATGCCAACGCCAATCAAAAAGATTCACCCGATCTCGCCCCTAGCTTTGACGCATCGCGCCCTGCGTGGTATTCTGCCCGTGACGAGAGCCGGTGACGTAGGCCACAAGCGCCCGCGCATGGCGCTCTCCGACCAAAACTATGAGCCAATCGACCCTGCGTTCCTTTGCCATCGCCGCTCTTGTGCTCGTCGCTTTTGCAGCCCTCACCGTGCCGGTGTGGCGCTGGCTGTGGGGCGAGTGGATGGGCAACAGCTACTATAGCCACGGCGTGCTGATTCCGCCGGTCTCTCTCTTTCTTGTCTACCAGAGATTCCGGCACGACCCGGCCCTATCGTGGCAGGCCGGAATCGGCAGCAATGCCGGCCTCGTAACCACGGCGGTGATGCTGGCCCTGTATCTGTTCTTTCTCAACGGCAAGGCCTACTATCTGGCGGCCTTTGCCATGATCGGGCTGATCGCCGGCTTGACCTGGACGCTCGGCGGCGCCAATGTCGTGCGTCGCCTGGCCTTTCCCATCGGCTACCTCGCCTTCATGGTGCCGTTGCCGATTGTGGAGCGCGCCACCTATCCCTTGGCGCTCTTCACCGGCGTCTGTTCCACGGGCATCGCACGCATCGCCGGGCTGCCCGTCGAGATCGTAGGCAACGCCGTCAAGGTGCCCAACGCCGACCTGGTCATCGGTGCGCAGTGCAGCGGCATCAATTCCATGATCGCCCTCACCGCGCTCATGGCCCTGGCGGCCTATGTCCTGGCAGGGCCGACCTGGGGCAGGATTGGCCTGGTGGCGATGGCGATCCCCTTGGCGATGGCGGGCAACATCCTGCGTGTGGCATCGCTGCTCTTTGTCGCAAGCTTCTATGGGGCGGATGCTGCCTTCGTCTTCTACCAGGACTACTCGGGGCCGGTCTTCTTTATCGTGGCGTTGGGCCTGATGCTGCCCGTCACACACGCCTTGCGCTGCCGGACGCTGCGCGCCGAAGTGATCTAGGCGCGCTTGCG
>JBBSBO010000475.1:0-3268 GCA_038251215.1 Caldilineales bacterium | reverse complement strand
TGAGGACATTCATCAACGACCTGTTGCAGACCTGGTTCCCCGCCTGACCTGTCGCGGAGGGCGCCGCAGTGGACGTGACCAGCCGGTTGCGCCAAGCAGCCGAGTCGGCGTTGGATCTGCTCTTCCCGCCTGTCTGCGCCGGCTGCGGCGCGGTGGGGCATGTGTTTTGCCCGCGCTGCGCGCAGGACGTGACGCCTGTGCCCGCGCAGATCTGCGCGCGCTGCGGGCGCTTGCAGCCGGCGGCGATCGCCGTCTGCGCGCAATGTCGCCAGGCGTCGTCGCATCTGTTGTTGGCGCGCGCGGCCGCTCTGCACACGCACCCTCTGCGCGAAGCCATACACGCCCTGAAATACAATAACCGGCCCGAACTCGCCCCGCTCTTGGCGCGCTATCTGGCGGCTGTCTGCCAGGCGCCGCCCTGGGAGGCGCTGCTGCCGCGCATCGATGCCGTCGTGCCGGTTCCCTTGCATCAGCAACGACGCGCGGCGCGCGGCTACAACCAGTCGGAACTGCTGGCTGCGGCGTTGTGCCGTGCGAGCGGCTTGGCCTTGGAGCCGTCATGGCTGGCGCGCACCCAGGATACGCCGCAACAGGTGGGTCTTTCCGCCGTGCAGCGCAGACAAAATGTTGCCGGCGCCTTCGCGGCGTCCGGGCGCGTGCGCGGCCACTGCCTGCTGTTGGTCGACGACGTCTATACTACGGGCGCCACGCTGGAGGCTTGCGCCGAGGCCGCGCACACTGCCGGCGCATGCGCCGTCTACGCCCTGGCGCTGGCGATTCCCGCGCGAGGGTAGACATAAAGCCAACCACAAGGAGAAGCCGATTCACCACGGAGAACACAGAGGGGAGTGAGGTAGAGCGCTGATTAACATGGATTTGGCGGATGCATGCTGATCAGGCAAGAGAACATGGGTCGCGCCCCGACTTGGCTGTTCTCTGTGATCCTCTATGGCCTTTGTGGTGAGTTGCTGTTGCTGTTCTTTGCGTTTTGGCGGTTTGTCCTTTGCCTGGCATACCCGAACGGGTATAGTATGCATTGAAGACTTTGCTGACTACAGCGCGGGTCTACTACCCTATCTCGTGATTGTGTATCGTGGAGGCGAAAATGGCAGCGGTTAGGCAATTTGTGCGGCAATATTTCTACACGATCTTGCTGCTGACGGTGGCAGGCGGTTTTGTCATGCTGATCGGCGAGCTGATCCTGGACGACCATGTGGACGGCACCCAGTTGGTTGGCATGATTGCAGCGGTCGTCGGGGCGATTCTGGGGGTGGCGGCGCTCTTTTTGTCCAGCCGGCAGGCGCGCGATATTTTGGCGATTGCGTTTGTGGTGCTGAGCGTTTCCGGCGTGATCGGCGTGGCGGAACATGCCGACGCTCGCTCGGAAGAGGGCGGCGAAGCGGCGCTGAGCAGCCCGGCGGCGACGGACGGCTATCAGCCCGTGGCGCTGCGTGCGCAAGAGCAAAATGAACGAGGCGGGCGAAGATCCGTGCCGCCGCCTTTGGCGCCGCTGAGCCTGTCCGGCTTGGCCTTCCTAGGGGCGGTGGTACTGTTGGCGACGCCGGAGCCACGACCCACCGCCGCGCCGGCGCGTGCGCCGCAAGCGCGTGGGGCTGCACCCGTAACCCCTGCCACGCCCGCCACGCGCAAGACGCCGAAGTCGAAGCGCTAAAGCAACGTGCGCAGGCTCCCACAAGCGGGGCCTGCGTACGTCTTTTTGGCAGGTTTTCTGCGAGCTTTTGTGGCGTGCGTGCGTTGTGGTTGCCGGGTCTTGGGGTTAGCGGCAGTAGCTGAGGCCGGCGCAGGCGCGACAGAGCAGTTCGCCCTCCACGTAGACCTCGCGCTCGTTGAAGATTTCCTCGCCGCAGCGCGCGCACAAGGCGCGACAGCCGGGGCGGCTGATCAGTTGTGCCGCCGGCGTGCGCAGCGTCACCGGATGCGCCACGAGCAATTCGGCGTCGGTCATGCGCTGGTAGCCGAGGAGCATGCCCTCCCGGCGGTTGCACGCCTCCGGCGCATAGGCCGCGGCAAGCGTGCGCCCGTCTTGATGGGGGGCGATGCGCCAGGCTTGTTCGGTCTGCGTGTCGACGAAAGTGGCGGCAGTTTTGCCGAAGTCCTCCACGCGCAGGGTGCGCCGTCCTACCCAGCAGTTGGCGGATACGGAGACGCCATCGGCGAAGCAGCCGTCGGCCTCCACGATGGCGAGGACGCGCTTGTCGTCCTGCGCCTGGGGCAGCGCCAACTGCAGCAAGCGGGCGGCGAGCATGCCCATGCGCACGCCCAACACCTGCCGCGGGCAGAGGTGGTGGTGCAAGGCAGCGGATTGTTGCAGCAGCTCTTCGAGCGAAAATGTCGGCGACATGGGTTGGATTATAGCAGCCGTGGCGTTGTGTTGACCAAGCGGCAGCGCAGCGGGTGGCTTTGAACAAAAGCTTTGCCGGATGGTCGCCAAAGTGGTATGCTAAGCTTGTCCGGTTAGGCCAAGCCATAGCTGGGCGACACAGCGGTCCCGCAGCGAATTTTCTCTCCGGCGCGCTCTTTCAAACGGGCATCAAGAGCATAGCTGCTGCCGGCCTTACTGTAGCTACCGCTATTTTCGGCACCTTCCGACGAATACTTTTGCGGCGAAGTTTGGACAAGTGCCTGGGAAAAGGTCATATGCGATCAAGCATTGCGGAGGATAGCAGCAGAGGATAGCCATGGCAACAAAAAGGGAGTTATCGTCGGAACAACGGGAAGAACTCCTCGGCGCGCTGCAAGCCCGTTTTGAGAAAAACATGCACCGCCATCCGGCTCTAGAGTGGGCCAACGTAGGCGCAAGGCTGGAAGCGAACCCTGAAAAACTGTGGTCGCTGCATGAAATGGAACGAACCGGCGGCGAACCGGACGTGGTTGGTCATGATCAAGAGACGGGCGACTATGTCTTTTATGATTGTGCAGCGGAAAGCCCCAAGGGCCGCAGAAGCGCTTGTTATGACCGGGCAGGGCTGGAGGCAAGGAAAGCCAATCAGCCGGAAAATAACGCTGTGGAGTTGGCCGCGGCTATGGGCATTGAGCTGCTAACGGAAGCACAATATCGAGGGTTGCAGAAGCTTGGCGAGTTCGATACGAAGACGTCGAGCTGGCTGAAAACGCCTTCCGATATCAGAAAACTCGGCGGCGCCCTCTTTGCCGATCGCCGCTACGATGCGGTCTTTGTGTATCACAACGGTGCGCCCTCTTACTACGCCGGGAGGGGGTTCCGTGGCTCGCTAAGGGTCTAAATTCA
>JBBSBO010000474.1:0-3270 GCA_038251215.1 Caldilineales bacterium | reverse complement strand
CGTAGAGCTGCCGGCCCGCCTCGCCCAGTTGATAGTTCTCGATCAGGCGCGTGACCTCGTCCTGCGTGCGTTGGAGGCGGCTGAGGATCCAGCGGTCGGCCAACGACAGCGCGTCCAGCGTGGGCAGGGCATAGCTGCGATTGAAGGCGTCGTCCTCCCCCGACTCGTCTTCCGTTGCGTCGCTCAGATCGAGGTCGTCATCCGCCAGGTTCATCACCACGAAACGGGCGGCGTTCCACATCTTGTTGGCGAAGTTGCGGTTGGACTCGACGCGCGTGAGGCTGAGCTTCATGTCGTTGCCGGGCGTGCCGCCGGTGAGGAGCGAGAAGCGCAGCGCGTCGCTGCCATACTCGGCGATGATGTCGAGCGGGTCGAGGGCGTTGCCTAGGCTCTTGCTCATCTTGCGACCCTGCTCGTCGCGCACGAGGCCGTGCAGGTAGACCGTGTGGAAGGGGACTTGGCCCGTGCATTTCAGCCCGAGCATGATCATGCGCGCCACCCAGAAGAAGAGGATGTCGTAGCCGGTCTCCAGCACGGAAGTGGGATAGAAGCGCGCCAGGTCCTCGGTCTGTTGGGGCCAGCCGAGCGTGCTGAAGGGCCACAGGCCGCTGGAGAACCACGTGTCCAGCACGTCGGAGTCTTGCTCTAGATGGACGGCAGCACCGTAGTGGGCGATGGCCTGCTCCAGGGCTTGGCTTTCGTTGCGCGCGGCGAAGGCATGGCCGTCGGGTCCGTACCACACGGGGATGCGATGGCCCCACCACAGTTGGCGGCTGATGCACCAGTCGCGGATGTTCTCCATCCAGTGGTAGTAGACCTTGTCGAAGCGGGGCGGCACGATCTGGATCTCGCCGCTGCGAACGGCCTCGATGGCAGGCTCCGCCAGGGGCTGGGCGCGCACCCACCACTGCACGCTGAGGAGCGGCTCGACCACGGTGTGACAGCGCTGGCAATGGCCCACCTGGTGGGCGCGCTCCTCCATGCGCACGGTGAGGCCGGCCTCTTGCATGTCGGCCCACAGCTTGGCACGCGCCTCCAGGCGGTCGAGGCCGGCATAGGGTCCGGCTTCGGCGTTGAGGGTGGCGTCTTGGTGCATGATGTTGATCATGGGCAGGTGATGGCGCTTGCCGATCTCGTAGTCATTGGGATCATGACCCGGCGTGACCTTGAGTGCGCCCGTGCCGAACTGCGGGTCGACATATTCGTCGGCGATGACGGGGATTTTGCGGCCCAGGATGGGCACGACGGCGGTCTTGCCCACGACGTCGCGGTAACGTTCGTCGTCGGGGTGGACAGCGACGGCGGTGTCGCCCAGGATCGTCTCGGGGCGCGTGGTGCTGACCTCGAGGAAGCCGCCGTCGGTGAGGGGATAGCGGAAGGTGTAGAAGTTGCCGTTGACCTCTTCGTACTCGACTTCGAGGTCGCTGATGGCGCTGGTGCAGCGCGGGCACCAGTTGACCAAGTAGTTGGCGCGATAGATCAGGCCCTCTTCATAGAGCCGGATAAAGGTGTCGAGCACGGCTTCGCTGAGGCCGTCGTCCAGCGTAAAGCGCTCGCGCTGCCAGTCGCACGAGATGCCCATGCGCTTCTGCTGGGCGGTGATGCGGTCGTGGTATTCGTCTTTCCAGTCCCACACTTCGCGCACAAACTGCTCGCGACCCACGTCGTGGCGCGAGCGGCCCTGCTCGGCTAGCTTACGCTCGACGACGTTCTGCGTGGCGATGCCGGCGTGGTCCGTGCCGGGGACCCATAGCGTGGGCTGCCCGACCATGCGATGATAGCGGATGAGCGTGTCCTCGACGCTGTTGGTGATGGCGTGGCCCAAGTGCAGCGCGCCCGTGACGTTGGGGGGCGGCATGGAGATGACAAACGGGTCGGCGCCGGGCTGCGACTGGCCGAGTTCGGCCTGCTTTTCGGGCGTGAAATAGCCGTTGGCTTCCCACCAGTCGTAGAGAGGCTCTTCCACGATGCGGTGGTCGTAGGCTTTGGGCATGTCGTGGTCGGTCATATCTTCCCCTGTTCTGCGTGTGCAGCTTGCCGGCGTGCCAGTACGTGCTATGAACTTGCAATAAAAAAGAGCCGCTTCTCAAGGACGAAGCGACTCCGCGATACCACCTTGGTTAAGTAGGGCGAGGCCTACTTCACTTGGAAGGCGATAACGGGCCT
This sequence comes from Caldilineales bacterium, assembly GCA_038251215.1. Lineage (GTDB taxonomy): Bacteria > Chloroflexota > Anaerolineae > Caldilineales > Caldilineaceae > JASGTU01. The sequence continues at coordinate 1,104 of JBBSBO010000474.1, read as the reverse complement.
GCCCGGGCGAGAATAACAAGCCGACTGCGCCGACCCTTCCCCTCGCCGACCTTCCCGGCTACGTTCCCTGCGTCTTGGCTTGCCCTGGCTCTCAACCGATGGCCCAAGGCTCTCTGTTAGCAGTGCGCAGGTACTCCTCCGGTGCGCTGTCGTTGCGCGTATGCGATTGTTTGCAGTATACGCGGGCGGCGGGCAGCATGTCAATTTGGCGGGGCGGTCGGCGGTCTCAGCGCGCTTATGGAAAGGATTGCGACGCCGGTTTGATATATAGCTCCGGCACGTGCGCTCGCGGCGGGAGCGAGGCAACGAAGAGGACGGCCTGTGCCACGTCTTCGGGGCGCAGCATCCGCGCGCGCTCCTCGGCGCTGATTTCGCCGGGGCGGTCGTCGATGATGGGCGTGTCGACCGCGCCGGGGCAGATGTTGGTGGCGCGGATGCCGTTCTCCGCCTCTTCCAGCGCGATGGCGCGGGTGAGCGCGCACAGGGCATGTTTGGAGGCGGAATAGGCCGCGCCGCTGACCGTAGCCACGCGTACGCCGGAGAGCGACGAAATGCTGATGATCAGCCCGCTGCGCCGCGCGCGCATGGCGGGCAGTACGGCGTGTACGACATAATAGGCGCCGTTGGCGTTGACGTGCATCACGCGCTCCCAGTCGTCGGGCGACAGTTCGGCTAGGCTGCGTTGCTTGATGTTGATGCCGGCGTTGTTGACGAGGATGTCCACCGGCCCGAACTGGCTATGCGTCCAGGAGACGAGCTTGCTGACCTGCACGATGTCCGCTACGTCGGCGACGAAGGGGCGGATGGGCGGGCGCGTGTGAGCTAAGGCCGCGGTTTCTTCCAGCAATTCCATGCGCCGGCCCGCTATGACGACCTGGGCGCCGGCTTCGGCTAGGGTGAGGGCGACGGCGCGGCCGATGCCGCTGCCGCCGCCGGTGATGAGTGCTACTTGTCCGTCGAGTCGCATAGGGTTTTCTCCTTAGGAGCATTATGCCAATAAGCGTACTGCGTATCGAGTCCGATTAGCGGGGCGTGGTGGGATAACTCACAGGGTCGAGCATGACTTCAATCAGCCCGGGGCGGTGGAGATGCAGCTGGGTGGCG
>JBBSBO010000473.1:0-3272 GCA_038251215.1 Caldilineales bacterium | reverse complement strand
CCTGCGCGTCGACATGGACGGCCTGATCTGGCCCAACGCCACGACCGTCGAATAATCGCGCGATTCGCGGATCAATCTTCCAGGAAGCCGCGCGCTTCCTGGAAGATGTCTTAATCACTCTCAGCACAGAGGGATGGCCTATCTTGGGAGAGTATGCACTCAGACGGCTGTGGCAGATGATCCCGGTACTCTTCTTGGTGTCGATCGTGGTCTTCTCGATCATCCACCTGATCCCGGGCAACCCCGCTGAAATCATCGCCGGCCCCAACGCCACGCCGGAACAACTGGCCGCGCTGGAGCGGAACATGGGGCTGGATCAGCCGCTCTACCGGCAATATATCATCTGGCTGCGCAACGTGTTGTCCGGCGACCTGGGCGTTTCGTACATCAACAAGTACCCGGTGGGCAAGCTGATCTGGCAGCGCATCCCCGCTACGGCGGAGTTAGCCATTGCCGCGGCGATCATCGGCACGCTGATCGCGTTTCCGCTGGGCATTCTGGCGGCGCTACGCCCCGGCTCGACGATTGACTTCGCCACCACGGCGCTCTCGGCGCTCTCCTTTGCCATGCCCGGCTTCTTCCTGCTGATCCTGCTGATCCTGCTCTTCAGCGTCCACTGGCAGATCCTGCCGCCGTCTGGCCGTCCCGGCTTTGCCGAGGACCCCATCCTGCACCTGCAATCGCTGCTCCTGCCCGCGCTGACGCTGGGCATCGGCGTGGCCGCCAAGCTGATGCGCTATCTGCGCTCCTCGCTGCTGGAAGTGCTGGACCAGGACTATGTGCGCACGGCGCGCTCCAAGGGGTTGCGCAGGACTTTGGTGTTGACACGCCACGCCCTGCCCAATGCCATGGGGCCGGTCGTCACCATCCTCGGCCTGCAACTGGGCGACCTGCTTAGCGGCGCCATCATCATCGAGTCGATCTACGCCTGGCCCGGCGTGGGGCGGCTCACGCTGCAAGCCATCGAATGGCGCGACTATTCGCTGCTGCAGGCGAATGTGCTCTTTATCGTGATCGCCTTTCTCTTTGTCAACCTGCTCACCGACCTCACCTACGGATGGCTCGACCCGCGCATCCGCTACAGCAACAGCTAAACCGACACAGAATGAACACGGAATCTATGTCCGCCACCGCCGACCTCAGCCGTTCACAACGGAGCAACGCGCCGGAAGCCACGTCGATCCAGCCGCAAGTCAGCCTGACAGGCGCGGCCCTGCGCGCGCTGCTGCGCCATCGCTCCGGCATGATCGGGCTGACCATCACCGTGGGCATGCTGGCGCTGGCCCTGCTCGCACCCGTGTTGGCCCCGCACGACCCGCTGGCGATGTTCACGGACGACCGCCTCAGCCCGCCCTCGGCAACCTACCCGCTGGGCACGGACGAGTTCGGGCGCGACGTACTCAGCCGGCTGCTGTACGGCGGGCGCGTGGCCTTTGGCGTGGGCGGCATCTCGATCCTGATCGCCGGCCTGATCGGCGTCACCACCGGCCTGATCGCCGGCTATGAGTCCGGCCTTTTCGACACGATCTTCATGCGCTTCTATGATGCCCTGCTGGCCTTCCCCGCCATCCTGCTCGCCATCGTGATCTTGGCGGTGCTCGGCCCGGGCATCTTCAACGCCATCTTGGCTGTGGCGATCGTCAACATCCCCGTCTTTGCGCGGCTGGCGCGCGCCAACGTGCTGAGCGAGAAGCACAAAGACTACGTGGACGCCGCGCGCGCCATCGGCGCCAAGCCCAACCGCATCCTCTTCCGCACGATTCTGCCTAACAGCGTCGCCACCCTGATCGTGCAGGCGACGGTTTCCTTCGCCTCGGCGGTGCTGCTCGAGTCGTCGCTGAGCTTCTTGGGGCTGGGCGTGCCGCTGCCGGCCCCGTCGTGGGGGTCCATGCTCAGCATCGGGCGCACCTTCATGGCCTATGCCTGGTGGTACCCCATCTTCCCCGGCCTCGCCATCATGCTGCTGGTGCTGGGCGTCTATCTCCTGGGCGACGGCCTGCGCGATGTGCTGGACCCGCGCCGCCAAAAGATCGTCACCTAAACCTGTCACCTAGACCCGTCGCCTAATCGTACTTACTCGTATCCCTTTACATGGAAAGGAAGTTCCTAACGAATGTCTGAAAACATGGACCACTGGGAAAGAATACACGCCGCGCTCAAGGGCGAAGAAGTCGACCGCGTGCCCGTCAGCCTGTGGCGACACTGGCCCAACGACGACCTCACGGCGCAAGGGCTGGCTGCAGCCATGCTGCGCTGGCAAGAACAATATGACTTTGACCTGGTGAAGTTTATGCCCACGGGCACCTATGGCGTGCACGATTGGGGCGCCGAAACCGTCTACAGCACGGGCTACCGCGGCAATCGCCTCGTCACCAAGTTCGGCCTCACCGAGAGCGAAGAATGGCCCAAGCTGCGCCGCCTAGACCCGCGGCAAGGCGCGCTCGGCCAAGAGGTCGAGGCCATCGGCCTGGCCGCGGGCGAACTGAAGAACAGCGTGCCCATCCTGCAAACGCTCTTCAGCCCGTTGACCACCGCCGTCAAGCTGGCGGGCGACAAGGTCTTTGCCGACCTGCGCACCCAGCCGGAGCTGCTCAAGGCCGGCTTGCAGATCATCGCCGACGTGACAGTGGACTTTGGCCGCGCCTGCCTGCACGAGGGCGCACACGGCTTCTTCCTCGCCACGCAGTGCGCCACCTATCGCCTGCTCAACGCGTCCGAATATCGCGAGTTCGGCGCGGCGTATGACCGCTACGTGCTCAACGCCCTGCGCGACGAGACCGAGTTCAACCTGATGCACGTCCACGGCGAAGATATCATGTTCGACCTGGCCGCGGCCTATCCGGTGGAGATGATCAACTGGCACGACCGCCTGACCTGGCCTTCGCTAGCCGAGGCGCAGCAACGCTTTGACGGCCTGGTGGTGGGCGGCATCAACGACCAGACGACCATCGCCGAGGGGCCGCTGCAAGCCGTCCGTGCGCAGGCGCGCGACGCCATCCAACAGACCGGCGGGCGCCGGCTCCTGCTCGGCCCCGGCTGCGTTATCCCCACCAACACGCCCGACGCCCACGTGCGCGCCGTGATCGACGTGGTGCACGAGACGGCAAGCGCTTAAAAAGATCACCGCAGAGTACGCAGAGAGCGCAGAGAAAAACAAAGAGAAGCAGGCCACAGATTTGACGGATTGAAAAGATTGACGCAGATTGATCAGTGAGAATCTTTTACATCTGTATTCATCCCTGTCCGTTGTTTTTGCGGTACTCTCTGCTTTT
>JBBSBO010000472.1:0-3279 GCA_038251215.1 Caldilineales bacterium | reverse complement strand
GCAGACGCTCGCCCAGGCCGGCCCCAAGCTCAAAGGCGTATTCGGCGGGTCGGGCGGGCGCTTCCTGCTGCTGGAGCACCCGCGCGGCGTGGACGGGCAAATGCCCGGCTGCCACATCACCGACGTGGTGGTGCGCCTGTGGAATGCGCTGGAGGCGGGCGAGCGCGAGGAGGCCAAGGACATCTTCGGCAAGATGGGGCCGATCTTCGCGCTGGAAGCTGTGCATGGCACGACCTATGTCGAGGTGCTGCGCCGCCGCGGCGTGATCGATTCTGCCGGCACGCGTTCTGGCGGCGAGAGCTTGATGGACGACTACGACCGCGTTGCCCTGGACGAGATCCTGCGCGACCTGGAGCCGCTCTTCACCTGGCACGGCGGCGGCCCCATCCGCTATAGCGGTGTCACGCCGGGCGCGGGCAGCGGCTCGTCGGGCGCGCCGACGCAGGCGAGCCGCGGTAAGGTGGACGCGTTCGACCGGCAGTAGGTTGCCGGTCGCGGTTTAATCCTGTACCCTAGGGAAGCGCCTGTTCGTAGAGCGGGCCTTATTTTTATTGTATGCGTTTGCCACAGAAGAGGAAGGCTAAGATGGACAAGCTTAAATACCGTTTCGTAGGAAAGAGCGGGCTGCGCGTGAGTGAACTGTGCCTGGGCGCCATGACCTTTGGGCGCGAATCCTCGGAGCAGGACAGCTTTCAGATGATGGACCGCTTCGTCGAGGTCGGCGGCAACTTTATCGACACGGCCAACGTCTACAGCGTCGGCCTTTCGGAGGAAATCGTCGGCCGCTGGCTACACTCACGCACGCGCGACGACATTGTGCTGGCCACCAAAGTGCGCTTTCCGATGGGCGAAGGGCCGAACGACGTGGGGCTGAGCCGCAAGCACATCCTGAGCAGCGTCGAGGCGAGCCTGCGCCGTCTACAGACCGACTATATCGACCTGTATCAGGTCCATGCCTGGGACCCGATTACGCCCCTGGAAGAAACGCTGAGCACGCTGGACGGGCTGGTGAAGGCGGGCAAGGTGCGCTACTTGGGCGTGAGCAACTATAGCGGCTGGCAATTGCAGAAGGCCCTCGGCCTCAGCGTGCAGCATGGCTGGGAACCTTTCGTCTGCCTGCAGCCGCTCTACAACTTGCTTGACCGCACAACCGAATGGGAGCTAGTTCCTGTGTGCCAGAATGAGGGGCTAGGCATAATCCCGTGGAGTCCGCTGCGCGGCGGCTGGCTTAGCGGCAAGTTCCGTCGGGGCATGGACGAAGCGCCGCAAGGCACGCGTGTGCGCACCGCAGAGGAGCGCGGGTGGGGCGAATCTTGGAGCACCTACAATACGGAACGCACCTGGGCGGTGATCGACGAATTGATTGCCATCGCCGGCGAACTGGGCAGGTCGCCGGCGCAAGTTGCGCTCAACTGGGTCTTGCAGCGTCCGGGCGTGACATCGCCCATCATCGGCGTCCGCACTATGCAGCAGTTGGATGACAACCTCAGTGCATCCGGCTGGGCGTTGAATGCCGAACACATGGCACGGCTCAACGGCGTCAGCGAACAAGAATTGCCCTACCCCTATAGCGCCATTGCAGGGGCCGTCACGCGACGTTGATTTTGCGCAGCGACGACCAGATTGCGTCGCCTACGGGCGCACGTGCCAGTCGCCGCTGCACACCCACTTGTAGGTGGTCAGCGCTTCCAGGCCCATGGGGCCGCGGGCGTGCAGCTTTTGCGTGCTCACCGCTACCTCGGCGCCCAGGCCGAACTGCCCGCCGTCGTTGAAGCGCGTGCTGGCGTTGACGAAGACCGCCGACGAGTTGATCTCGTTGACGAAGCGCGTGGCGTTGCGCCAGTCGTTGGTGAGGATGCCGTCCGAATGCTCGGAGCCGTGCTCGTGGATGTGGGCGATGGCTTCGTCCAGGCCGTCCACCACCTTAACGCCCAGGATCAGCGCCATCCACTCCTGGTCGAAATCGTCGGGGCCGGCCGCGGTGACCTTAGCCCCGGCTGCGTCGCCGCGCAAGATGTCTAGGGCTGTGGCGTCGGCGCGCAGCTCGACGCCGTCCTGCGCCATGCGCGCCGCGATCTTGGGCAGGAACTCGGCGGCGACGGCGCGGTGCACCAGGATCGTGTCGAGGGCGTTGCACACGCTGGGACGCTGCACCTTGGCGTTTTCGATTACGTCAACCGAGCGGTCGAGGTCGGCGGCGGCATCGACATAAAGATGGCAGACGCCGATGCCGCCGGTGATGACCGGGATCGAGCTTTGCTCCTTGCATAGACGGTGCAGGCTCGCGCCGCCGCGCGGGATGATCATGTCGACGTACTTGTCCAGGCGCAGCAGCTCGCCCACCAGGGCGCGGTCGGGGTTGCTGATGTACTGCACCGCGCCCGCGGGGAAGCCGGCCCGATCCAGCGCCGCGTTGATTACGCGCACCAGCGCGATGTTGCTGCGCAGCGTTTCGCTGCCGCCGCGCAGGATCACGGCGTTGCCCGTCTTGAGCGCCAGCGCGGCGATGTCGATGGTGACGTTGGGCCGCGCCTCGTAGATCACGCCGATCACGCCGATGGGAATGCGGCGGCGGCTGAGGCGCATGCCGTTGGGCAGCAGGCGCCCTTCGATCTCGGCGCCGACGGGGTCCGGCAGCGCGGCGACGCTGCGCGTGTCCGCCGCCAGGGCGGCAATGCGCTTCTCGTCGAGCAGCAGCCGGTCGAGCAGGGCATCGCTGAGGCCCTTGGCGCGGCCGTCCGCCAGGTCCTGGGCGTTTTGGGCGATGACCGCGGCGGCTTGGACTTGCAGTTCATCGGCAATTGCCAGCAGCGCGGCGTTCTTTTGATCGCCGGTCAGGGTGGAGAGCTTGCGCCCGGCGGCGCGGGCGGCTTGGCCCATGGCCTGCATGTCCACAGATTCGGTTGTTGCCTGCGCTGTCTCTTGCTTGTCCGCTGTTTCTGTCGCCATCAGCGCCATGGGTTCCTCCTAAAGAAATACGCGCGTGTGCGAGGATCGCGCCCTCGCCACGCGGGAAGTGAGAGTTGACGCAAGTGTACCATAAGAGGTAGCTTTGAGCATGTGAGATGCTTTGGGGGCGGAAAAACTGAAAACCGCCAAGGGCGCAAAGAACGCAAAGAAAAAGCAACAGCAAGAACAGTAAGAAACAAGGATGATCGGTCGTATCATGCTTGTGATCCGAACCTTGTCAGGGCATGGATGCGCTGACGCCAGCCAAGGAGCAATGCCAACATGCGAACGGTACGCCTGCCCGATACCGATCTGACCGTGTCCGCCATC
>JBBSBO010000471.1:0-3282 GCA_038251215.1 Caldilineales bacterium | reverse complement strand
TCGGGGCCGCAGCGCGCCCCCAGGCCTACCCGGAGAGTGCAGAGATGTCCGACCCAGAGACTAGCCCGCAACGTCTGTCCAATAGGGATGTGGCGGCGATCCTTGCCAACGTGTCCGACATGTTGCAGATATTGGACGCCAACCGTTTTCGCATAATCGCCTTTCAGAATGCGGCGGAGGCGATCCGCACGCTGGGGCAGGATATCAACACCCTCTACGCTGAGGGCAAGTTGCAGACGATCCCCGGGGTGGGCAAGGGCATCTCCGACGCGCTGGACGAGTTGTTGAGCACCGGCGGCGTGGCGGAGTTCGACGCGCTGCGCGAGCAGGCGCCTGCGGGCGTGGTGGAGATGATCCACATTCCCGATGTCGGCCCCAAAACGGCCAAGCGGCTGTGGCAGGAGTTGGGCATCACGAGCGTGGATGAACTGCGCGCCGCCGCGGAGGCGGGGCAAATACGCGATCTGAAGGGCTTCGGCGCTAAGAGCGAGCAGAAGATCCTCAAGGGCATCGAACTGGCGGCGCGGCGCGGGGACGAGCGCACGCCGCTGGGCGAGGCCAGGCCGATGGCGTTGCGTTTGGTGGAGCAGCTGACGGCTGCGCTGCCGGCGGAGGCCCTAACGCGCATCGAGGTGGCAGGCAGCCTGCGCCGCTGGCGCGAAACCATTGGCGACATGGACATTCTGGCGCTCAGTCCGCAGCCGCAGGACGTGATCGCGGCGTTCGAAGCGCTGCCGCAGGTGAGCGATGTGGCGGGGAGCGGCGACACCAAGAGCAGCGTGATCCTCACGACCGGGCTGCGCGTGGACTTGCGCCTGGTGGAGCCGAAGCACTGGGGCGCGGCGCTCCAATATTTTACCGGCAGCAAGGAGCATAACATTCAGGTGCGCGAGCTGGCGCTGCGCCAGGGCTGGAGCCTGAACGAGTATGGCCTCACCGCTACGGGCAGCGGCGACGCGCCCGCGGGCGAGCAGCGCTTTTTCGAGACGGAAGCAGCCTTGTACGAATTTCTGGGGCTGGCGTGGATGCCTCCGGAACTGCGCGAGAATCGCGGCGAAATCCAGGCGGCACGCGCCAAGGCGCTGCCCGATCTGATCCGGCTGGAGGACATTCGCGGCGAGCTGCACGGGCACAGCACGTGGAGCGACGGCAACGCCTCGATCGCCGAAATGGCGGAGGTTGCCAGAGCGCGCGGCTATCGCTACTGGAACGTGTCGGACCACAGCGTGGGGCTGGGCATGGTCAACGGGCTGGACGGCGAGCGACTGCGCGCCCAGGCTACGGAGATCGCGGCGCTGAACGCGGCATGGCAGGCCGCAGGCGAGGATTTTCGGCTGCTGCGCGGCAGCGAAGTGGAGATATTGGCCGACGGCACGCTGGGTCTGCCCGATGAGGTGATGGCCGAGCTGGATGTGGTGGTGGCGAGCATTCACAGCGGGCTGCGCCAGGATCGCGAGACGATCACCGAGCGCTGTTTGAAAGCGGTGCGCAATCCGCACGTGGATATCCTCGGCCATCCCACAGGGCGCATGATCGGCTCGCGGGCGCCGTCCGAGATCGACATGGAGCGTGTGTTGCAGGCCTGTGCCGAAACCGGGACAGTGGTCGAGATCAACGCGCACCCCAGCCGCCTGGATGTAAATGATGTCTACGCGCGGCGGGCAGTGGAGTTGGGCTGCCGGATCGCGATCAACAGCGACGCGCATGAGTTGCGCGGCATGGAGATGATGGAATACGGCATCGGCGTGGCGCGGCGAGCGTGGCTAACCGCGGAAAACGTGGTCAACACCTATGCGCTGGATCAAATGCTGGCGGCCTTGAAATAGGGTTCGAGCGGGCTGATGCAAAAGTACCGCGCGCAAGGTTCGGGGCAACAATCGGCAGGGGGAGCGCGATGGCAGACGAGGAACGCGAAGATATTGAGCCAGGCGAAGCGGAACAACTGCCGGCAAAGGACGTAGGTACAGATGAACCTGTCGAGTTTGCCGACGCGGAACGCAGCGATAATTTTGCTTTGATCGATCGGAACGGCCCGCCGCGCGGCGACGGAAGTTCGGGCGGAGCGCCGCAGTGGCTGGGTTGGTTCGTGGTGCTGGCGATCCTGCTGATGATGGCTGTGGCGCTGATCCTCGGCGCGCAGCGCTTGCGCGAGGACCAGGCGGTCTTGGCGCCCACGGCGACGCCGCGGCCTGCGATTGGGAGCATGCGCGTCGGCTCGCCTACGGTCGCCGCGGCCGCGGTGGCGGAGGCTGTCGCACCGCCGACCGAGATGCCTGTGGGCGCTGCCGCGGGCGACGCCGAGACGGTTACGGACACCGAGATGATTAGCGGCACAGAGTCAGTCGGCGACGTCGCAATGCTCGGCGATACCGAGACTATCAGCGGCGCGCAGGCGGCGGGTGAACAGCCCCTTGCTCAGGCAGAACCCGACACGCCGGAGCCTGCGGTTGCGCCGGAGGAGACTGCCGCAGCCACGCCGCAGCCGACGGACACGCCGACGGAGGAAGCTGCCGCCACGGCGACGACTTTGCCCAGCGCAACGCCCACGGCATTGCCAACCGAAACGCTAACCCCATCGCCTACCGCGACGACTTTGCCCAGCGCAACGCCCACGGCACTGCCAACCGAAACGCAAACCCCATCGCCTACCGCGACGACTTTGCCCACAGCGACAAGCGTACTGACGGCAACGCCGCGACCGACTGCCACACGCCGTGCGACGGCAACGGCGCCGCCATCCGGGCGCTTCAGCGCCGGCCCAGCGGAGGCCGCTACGCCGCAGCCTGGTTTGGAGAATGTGGCGCCGGGCGATGTGTTGGCGGGCCGTGCGGATGCGTTTGTGCTGCATATGGACGCGAGTGCAGGCGCGCCGGTGATGGAGGTATACGGGGTCGGGGCGCTCTTTACCGTGCTGGAGCCGGCTGGGGAGACGGGAGCCTATCCCGTGACAGCCGGCGGACAAGAATGGGTGCGCGTGCGCGCGGCGGATGGGCTGGTAGGCTGGGCGCCATTGAGCGCGCTGGACCTGCCCTAGCCGGAATCAAAGGAGACGAGGCGGCGAGAGGTTGGAGATGACAGAGATTCCAGCGGAGATGGATAGCGCCGGCGGCAACGCGATGGATAACGCCGCGGTCGACGCGGCAGGCGATGTGGCGGCGCAGATCGAGCAGTTGCGCGCGACGATACGCGAACACCAGTATCGCTACTACATCCTGGATGACCCCAGCGTGGCGGACCAGGAGTTCGACGCCCTTTTTCAGAAGCTAGAGGCGCTGGAGGCGG
>JBBSBO010000470.1:0-3287 GCA_038251215.1 Caldilineales bacterium | reverse complement strand
TGCTCGCCAACCTGGCGGTGAGCCGGCCCGCCCTATGGAGCGCCGCCGTCGTCTTTGCCTTGCCCTTCTACATTTCGTACAGCCTGCCCCTGCCACTGCAGCGCGAGGTCAGCCTGATCGACGCCCTGCTGCTGGCGGGCATGGCGCTTGCCGCGGCCCACTGGCTCCTGTTCACGCCGCCTCGTGCGGAGACCTCGGCGCCCGCGTCGAAAGCCAAGCCGTGGCTCGCTTGGCTGCTCGCCGCCATCATCGGCTGGGCGCTGGTCTCGGTTTTCGCCGCAGAGCACTTCGCCGTCGCCCTGCGCGAGTGGCGCACGGTCTTCCTCAGCGCCGGCCTCTTCGCCGCGCTGCTCGGCGCCGGCCTGCGTACATCGCGTGCGCCGTCCGCCGACCTGTGGCTGATTGTGGCGGCGTGGCTGGCGGGTGGCGTGGTCGTCGCCGCCGTAGGGTTGGGCCAATACCTAGCGGGGGCGAGTCTCATCTCCGCCGAGGGCGTCTACCGCATCCGCGCCTTCTACGGCTCGCCCAATAACCTGGCGCTCTATCTGGAACGCACCTTCCTCGTCACGCTGGCGCTGGCCGCGTTTCTACCGTCAGGACGCGCCCGTCTGCTGAGCGTCCTCGCGGCCGCGCTGCAAGGGCTGGCGCTGCTGCTCACCTTCAGCAAAGGCAGCCTCTTCCTGGGAATCCCGACGGGCCTGGCGGCGCTCTGGCTGGGCGGCATGATCCTGCTGCCGCGGCAAGGCCGTTCTCGGCGACCGCTGCTGTGGCTGGGCGGCGCGGCGGCGCTCTTTGCGCTGGCCCTGCTGCCCTTCCTCGCCACGGAACGCTTCCAGCGCCTGCTCGACTTCTCACAGGGCACGGGCTTTCTGCGCCTGCAACTGTGGCGCAGCGCCTGGCAGATGGGGCTGGATCACCCCTGGCTGGGCGTCGGCCCGGACAACTTCCTCTACGCCTACCGCAGCTTCTACATCCTGCCGCAAGCCTGGCAGGAGCCGAACCTGAATCATCCGCACAATTGGATTTTGGACTGGTGGACGCGGCTGGGGCTGCCGGGGCTGGCACTGGCGCTTACCTTCTTCGGCGCGGGCATGGCCGGCCTCTGGCGGCGCGCCGCGCGAGTCTGGCCCGTCGTGGATGCGACGAGCCTGCGCCATGCCGCGCTCAACCTGGGGCTGCTCGCCGCGGCCTCCGGCAGTCTGGCCCACGGCCTGATCGACGCCCACTTCGCCCTGCCCGACCTGGCATTGGTGTGGGTGCTGCTCCTGATGGTCACAAACCTAGCGCCGGAACGCGTTGCGTGTTCCGGCGCTAAACCTCGATCGATTGCGTGACGTGGATCGCCGCCCGCCGCGGCTTAGCGCCGGCTCTTTACGGCCATATCTTGGCGATGCCCTCCGCCAGCGTAACGCTGTTCATCTCGCCGGTCCAGATGTGGCGGATGACGCCGTCGCCGTCCACGAAGAAGGTCGTGGGCATGCCGCTGACATTAAACTGGTTGCCAACCTCCATCTCGCGATCCAGCGCCATGGGAAAGGTCAGGCCGAGCTTGTCCACATAGGCCTGCACGATGGCGGCCTCCTCGCCCTGGTCCACGCCCACGATCAGCACCTCGCCGTCGTATAGCGCCGCCGCCTGTTGCAGCGCAGGCAGTTCGCGCTGGCACGGACCGCACCACGTCGCCCAGAAGTTGAGCACCACGGGCGTGCCGCGCCGCGCGCTCAACTGAAAGACGCCGCCGTCCAATGTGTCCAGGCTGAAGTCCGGCGCAAGGTAGCCGATGGCAGGCTGCGGGCCGAGGTTCGCCGCCTGGGCGTTCGCCGGCACGCGGCTCATCCACAGCCAATTGCTCCCCGCTACGAGGATGACGAAGAAGGCCAACAACCAGGACCGGCGCATGGCAGCGATCAGGACTCCCAGTCGGTGTGGAAGATGCCGCTCTTGTCGATGCGCTCGTAGGTGTGCGCGCCGAACAGATCGCGCTGCGCCTGGATCAGGTTGGCGGGCAGGCGTGCGCTGCGATAGCTGTCATAATACGCTAGGCTGCCGCTGAAAGCCGGTACAGGGATGCCCAGCCCGATGGCGGTCTGCACGACCTTGCGCCAGGCCGGCAGCCGCTCGCGCACGGACTTGCCCAGTTCCTCGTCCAACAGCAGGTTGGGCAGGTCGGGTTTGCGCGTGAAGGCCTCGGTGATGCGGTTGAGGAAGCGGGCGCGGATGATGCAGCCTGCGCGCCAAATGGCGGCGATCTCCGCCAAGTTCAGGCCGTAGCCATATTCCTCGCTGGCGATGCGCAACATCGCCATGCCCTGGGCATAGGCGCTGATCTTGCTGGCATAGAGCGCCTGGCGCACCATGTCGATCAGCTCGTCGCGGTCGCCTTCGTAGAGCGTCTGCTCCGGGCCGGGCAGCACCTTGGACGCCGCCACGCGCTCCGATTTCAGACTGGAGATAATACGCCCCACCACCGCGGCATTGATCGTCGGGATCGGCGCGCCGATGTCGAAAGCGTCCTGGCTCGTCCACTTGCCCGTGCCCTTCTGCGCGGCCTTGTCCAGCACCAGGTCAACCAGCGCGTGTCCGGTCTCCTCGTCCACCTTCTTGAAGATCGTGGCGGTGATGTCGATCAAGAAGCTGTCCAGCTCGCCCTGATCCCACTGCGTGAAGATGCCCGCCAACTCCGCCGCTTCCAGCCCCAGCGCGCCCTGCAAGATGGCGTAGGCCTCGGCGATCAACTGCATGTCGCCATATTCAATGCCGTTATGGACCATCTTGACATAGTGGCCCGCGCCGCGCGGCCCCAAGTAGGTCACGCACGGCTTGCCGTCCTCCACGGCCTTGGCGGCGATGGCTTTCAGCATATCCTCCACCATCTGCCAGGTCTTTTCCGGCCCGCCGGGCATGATGCTCGGCCCCCACAGCGCGCCTTCCTCGCCGCCGCTGATGCCCACGCCCATAAAGTTCAGGTTGAGCGCGGCCATCTCTACGCTGCGGCGCTCGGTGTCGCGGTAGTAGCTGTTGCCGCCGTCCATGATGATGTCGCCCTCTTCCAGCAGCGGCGTCAGCCCGGCGATCACAGCATCCACGCCCGCCCCGGCCTTGACCATGATCAAGATCTTGCGCGGCCGCTCGAGGCTGGCGACCAGCTCCTCCAGCGTTTCGCACGCGATCAAGTTTTTGCCCGGGTGCAGGGCGACAAAGGCCTGCATCGTGGAAGTCGTGCGGTTATAGACGGCGACGGTATAGCCGTTGCGCTCCAGGTTCAGTACGAGGTTCTGGCCCATCAC
>JBBSBO010000469.1:0-3298 GCA_038251215.1 Caldilineales bacterium | reverse complement strand
CCTCCACTTCTCAGCTAGGCCGCGCCCCGTAACAGCCGTTCGATAAAACCGCTGCACGCCATGCGCCGGGCCAACTCCGCCAGCGCGGCCGCATCCGCCGGCGGCGAGGCCAGCCCAGCCGCCCAGCCGCCGTCAGGTGCTGTGTTAGAAGCACTGTCACCGGGCAGACCCGCCACATGGTTGTGCAGATTATACACGGCATAGACCACATCCAGCGCCTCGCCGATCGAGGCGGCAAAGGTGCGCCGCAGCGCCGCGGCGGTGATGGCCGCGTTGAGAATGACGGCGAGTTCGATCAGCGCAGCGCGGTAGCCCGGCAAGGCCGTCGCTTCGCTGCCATACGCCGCCTCCAAGGCTGCCGCCGCCGCGACCACCGCCGCCATTAAGCTGTCGACAATGCCGCGCAGGGGCAAGTTATCGGCCAAACCGAGATAGCCGGACGGATGCAAGAACGCATCCGCCGCGGCCGTCACCGCGCCGCAGCTGGTGTGGCCCAGCACGACCAGCAGCCGCAGATCCGCCAGATTATGCACGGCAAAGTCCAGGCTGCCGACGCATTCGCCGCCCGGCCCATTGCCCGCTACGCGCACCACGAACAGGTCATTGATCCCCTGCCCAAAGACCAATTCCGGCGGCATGCGCGCGTCGGCGCAGCCCAGCACCGCCGCGAAGGGCATCTGCGCCGGGGCCGCACCCGCGGCATCGCCCAGCGCCAGCCCGCCCGTCGTGAGCGGCAACGTGAGGCGCGCGTCCTCGCCCGCGGGCGTATTCAGCAGCGCGGCGACCTGCGCCTGAGCCTGCGTCAGGCGCGCCTGCGCCTCGGCGGCGCTGCGCGGCGCGGTGGAAGGCGACGGGTCCGTCGCATCGCTCTGTAGGATCAGTTCAATCATGATGGCTCCCTGGCTTGCATCAACGCGCGGATGACCTTGCGGTCCGTCACCGGGAAGGGGACCTCGCCTAACTGCTCCAGATCCGCCCAGCGCCAATCGGCGACGCCCAGCGTTTGCGGCGCGCCCGCCAGCCAACGCGCGTGGAAGGCGTGCAGCGTAATGCGAAAATGTGTATAGGCGTGGCGCACTGTCGTCACCGGGTCCAGCACCTCAATTTCAATCGCCAGTTCCTCGGCGATCTCGCGGCGCAGACAGGCCGGCAAGTCGGCATCCGTGGCCTCCAACTTGCCGCCGGGGAATTCCCACAATCCCCCCAACATGCCGTCGGTGGGCCGCTGCGCAATCAACAGCGGCGAGGCATAGATTTCGCCCTGCCAGATCACGCCCGCTGCCACGTCGTAGTGCGGCGTCCGGCGGCGCGGCAGCGTCACCGGGCGCTGCGCCTGCGTGCCCTGCGCGGCGGCGGCGCACAGATCTTGCAGCGGGCAAACCAGGCAACGCGGGTTGCCGGGCGTACACACCAGCGCGCCCAGTTCCATCAAGCCCTCGTTGACCACACCCGCCTGGCCCTCTGCGGCAACCTCCGCAAGTGCCCGCGCCATATCCCACAGAATCTTGAGCGTGGCGCACTCTTCGATCGGGCTGTCGATGTCGCCCAGCCGGCTGAAGACGCGCTTGACATTGCCGTCCAGGATCGGCTCAGCAGCGCCATAAGCTAGGCTGAGAATGGCGCCGGCGCTGTACTCGCCAATGCCGGGCAGCTTGAGCAACTCTTTGCGCGTGCGCGGCAATTTACCGCCATACGCGTCCGCCACCATCTGCGCCGCGCGGTGCAGGTTGCGGGCGCGGGCATAGTAGCCCAGCCCCTCCCACACCATCAGGACTTCCTGCTGATCCGCCGCCGCCAGCGCCTCCAGCGTGGGGAAGCGCGCCATCCAGCGCGTGAAATAGGGCGTGACGGTCTCCAGCCGCGTCTGCTGCGCCATGATCTCGCTCACCCACACGGCATAGGGGTCGCGTTGGCCTGCGGGCGCGGCGCGCCAGGGCAGGGCGCGCTGCTGCGCGTCATGCCAAACGGCAAGGCGGCGGGCGATCTCGGCAAAATTCATGGCAAGCTAGAAGGCCGTCGAGAGGAAAAGCAAGTTCCATCTACGCCGCGCGGGAACATGACCCTTCATCCCCGTGGACATAGCGGCGCGGCGACCGCTCATCCTGTGGGAACTTGGGAGATGAAACACTGCCCCAGCGTGGTGGCGGCAAAGAAGAGTACGATGGCTACCCACACCCACATGGGGAAGCCGGCAAACGTCTGACGCTTCTTCTTCTTGTCCTCCACGGGTTTGGGCAACTCGGTTTGGCAACGCCAACAGACATCCTTGTCGTCAGGATTCCATGTGCCGCAATTGGGACAGTCCATGCCATGCTCTCCTTGGTCTGATGAAGTGGCAAAATCGTATCACACATTCACGCGGCGGGCAAAGGAATTCGCGCGCGACACTGGAGATGGCGCAGCGTTGCTCGTCCGCTTGCGCTGTGCTATCGTGCCTGGCTATGACATCTTCCGGCGGCGTGTTCACCCCTACAGGCTAGACGCATGAGGCGCGGCCCAATTTCCCACATCCTGTTGCGGCTGCCGTGGGCCG
The DNA here is from genome assembly GCA_038251215.1 of Caldilineales bacterium. Taxonomy (GTDB): domain Bacteria; phylum Chloroflexota; class Anaerolineae; order Caldilineales; family Caldilineaceae; genus JASGTU01. Next base: position 765 of record JBBSBO010000469.1, on the reverse strand, counting down.
CGGCGCTGGGTCTCGCCCTGGCTGCCGCGGCCTTCACAGCTTATATGGCTCTCATGGCCGCGCGCGACGGTCTCCCCGCCGGCGCGCCGCCGCTGGGCAATCTGCTCGGCGTGGCGCGCAGCTATCTGTTTCGCCACGCCCTGCGCAACACCCTGCTGATGAGCGGCCTGATCGCGCCGGCAGTAGGCGTCGTCGCCTGGGCGACCCTGCGCTCGCCCTCCCCGCACGCGCCCAGTTGGACGGCATGGCCCGCCTGGCAAGCGCTCGCCGCAGCGCCGCTCTTTCTGCCCGTGCCCGTGGCCGCGCTCCTGTGGCAGCCGCTCTTCGCCCGCATCGACCTTGTGGCGCACACGGACGGCGCGCTCCTCTTCCTAGCCGCGGTGTCGGTGTGGCGGCTGTGGCCGCTCAGCCTGTTGGCGCGCCCCTGGGCGATGGCCCGCCCCACGGGCCGCGCCGCCGTGATGGTCGCCCTGCTTGCGCTGTGGGCGGCGCTGATCGACGCGGGCACGCTGCTGCTGCTCAGCGGCGGGCAGCCGTTCAACGCCACGCATAACTGGGCAAGCTGGGCCTGGCAAACCCTTTGGGTCTCGCGCTTGTGGGGCGACGCCGCCGTCATGCTAGGCGGCCTGGCCTTCGTCACCGCGCTGATCGCCGGGGCGATGCTCTTTTTGAGCCAACGCACGCCAAGCCCACAGCCCAGCGTCGCGCCGGACCGTGTTCGCCTTCGCTCTGGCTATGTGGCGCCGATCGGCGCGCTGCTCGCCT
>JBBSBO010000468.1:0-3303 GCA_038251215.1 Caldilineales bacterium | reverse complement strand
TGGATTTGGGGGCGTCGCCGGGCGGGTGGACGCGCATCCTGCGCGAGCGGGAACAATATGTCACCGCCGTGGACCCCGGCAGCCTGCACCCAAGCATCGCCGCAGACACGGGCGTGCGCCATCTGCGCATGACGGCGGAAGCCTACTTAACGGCGGAGCCGGATACGTTCGACATCATTGTGAACGACATGCGCATGGACGGCCGCGATTCGGCGCGCTTGATGGTGGAGTATGCCGCCTGCCTCTATGCGCACGGCATTGTCGTGATGACGGTGAAACTGCCGGAACGCAAGCGCCGCGCGGTGATCGACCATGCCTTGCACATCCTGACGGAGGCCTATGAGATCGCTGGCATGAAGCAGCTCTTCCACAACCGCAGCGAAGTGACGCTCTACCTGCGGCGCAAGCCACAATGGCGCACCCATGCAGACGGCGACACGGACGACGCGACCGAGGCGCTTGACGGTGCGCAGGGGGAGGCATAAGGCCATGCGCAGTGCACTCTTGGCGGATGTCCACGGCAACTTGCCCGCACTGCAGGCTGTGCTGGCGGAGCTGGAGCGCCTTCAGCCCGACCAGGTGATTGTGGACGGCGACCTGATCAACGCGGTGCCCTTTAGCGCTGAGGTGATCGACCTGGTGCGCAGCTGTTCTTGGCCTGTGGTACGCGGCAACCACGAGTTCTACTATCTGGACTTCGGCACGGAGCGCGCCTTGCCCGGGGCCAACGACCCGCGTCGCTGGGGACAACTGCACTGGCTGGTGGAGCGCATCACGCCGGAGCAAGGACAGTTTCTGGCGATGTTGCCGGATGAGCGCACGCTCTATTTGCCGGGGACGCAGCCGCTGCGCGTGACGCACGGCGTGCCGGGACGCAACCGCGTCGGCTTCTATACTGAGCAGCCCGAAGAGATGATTGCGGCGGAACTGGACGACGTTACGCAGCGCACGCTAGTGTCGGCGCATACACATGTGCAGGTGGACCGGCATGTGAGCATCCCCGACGCGCAGCAACATGATCTTTTCGGCGACCCGCATTCGAGCGGCAGGCTGCAAACGCCCGGCTACGAGCGGCATTGGCATGTGATCAACCCGGGCAGCGTGGGCCTGCCCCTTAACGGGGACACGGGAGCGCAGTTTGCTGTGATCGAAAACGTGCCGGAAGAGGTCGAGCCCGGCGGCTGGCGCGCCACGCACTTCAGCATCTCCTACGATCGGCGTCCGGCGCTGGAGGCTTTCGAGACATCCGGCATGTTAGAAGCGGGCGGCGTCATGACCTTGCTCTTCTATTGGGAACTGGTCAGCGCTCAGACCGAGATCACGCTTCTTTACCACTGGGCGCGCGCCAACGGCTTTAACCAAGAGAAGGACCTCGCCGCCGCCTTCGCCGCGTATGTGGCGGACACGGGCCGCGACCAACATGTGCGCGGCCTCGACCCGCTCTACGCCCGCGGTTGATTGTCGCCGCTGCTCGGCTCGGTAGCGTCCGACTCTGACGGCGGCGCGATCACGCGGGCGTAGTCCTGGCGCAACGGCTCCAGTTCGGTCTGGGTGATGCCCTGGTCGCCGTAATGGACGCGCATGTAGGCCAGGGTGATGCGCTGGAGTTGCTCCGCGCGACCGGGGAAGGCCAGGTTGAGCGCGGGCAGGTAGTCGTCCGGCGCCTGGGCGGGGGCGCGGCCGTGGCCGCGTTGCCGCGCCAGGCGGCTGAGGTTGGCGTACATGTTTTGCACGCTGACCGCGGCCAAGAGGCGCCGGCTGAGGCCGTGGCGGCGCAGAAGGTTCAGCCAGGCGCGCAGCCGGCCCAGCCCCATGCGCTCGAGGCCGACGTCCACGGTCACCGCTTCGGGCACGCTTTCCTCCGCCTCATCGACGCGCGTGCGCGGGCGTGTGCGCACAAAGAAGAGCAGCACGACGAGCAGCGCCAGCACGATGGCTCCGCCCACCAGGCAGTAGCGCAGCGCCGCCCACTCGCGCACGATGGTTTCGACGCTGCCATACTCCAGCGGGCCGGCCGGCTCGACCATCGGCTGCGGCTCGATGCCTGCGGCGAGGGCCTGGAAGTAGAGGACCAGGCGTTCAAGCAGCGGGCCGATGAGCAGGAAGAACGCCGCGAGCAGACGCACGAGCACCCAGCCAATCGCCGACCATAGCGGGTCGAAGACGCTCACGAGGGCGCGCAGCGTTTGCGGGTTGAAGACGCGCGTTAGGGCCAGCGCGGCGCTGGTCAACAGGAGCACGATGGCGAGAAGTTGGGCCAGGCGCGGCCAGGGCAACAGGGCGCCGGTGCTGTTGGCCGCGCCCAGAGCCTTCTCATCGATGCGCGCCAGCGCCACGGCAATCAGCCCGAAGGCGAAGAAGATCGCAAAGAACGTGATGGCGTCGCCCGTAGGCTGCCCGCCTACGGTCGTCAGGAGCGCGCCGCCGATTATCGCCAGCAACAGGCCCAGCCGGAAGGTGACGCCGACGCCGAAGAAGGAGATGCCGCGGTCCGTCGCCGCGGCCACGCGTATCCACAGATAGGCGTTGATGAGCAAGAGCAGCAGCGGCGGGCGCAAGGCTGCCGTGAAGTTGAAGACTGCCGAGGCCGAATCGGCCAGCCAGTACACGTCCCACGCCGGCGCCGTGGAGTAGAGCAGCAGACGGGCGGCGATCAGCGACGTGCCCAGCAGCAGGCCCAGGATCACCAGCTCGCGTGCGGGCGACCCCAGTTCCTGCCGGTTGAGCAGGTCGGCGAGGAACATGTAGCAGATCATGGCGCCCCAGCAGAGCAGAAAGAGCGGCAGCGGACGCAGCAGGAGCGAGGCCGGCGAAAACGCGGCGAGGTCGCCCTGGCGCTGCACGGAGAAGGCGGCCCAGGTGAGGGGGAACGGCAGGAACCAAGCCACATCCATGCCGGCGAGCGCCAGGAAGAGCAGGCGGTGACGGCGATTGCCGAGCAGCATCAGGCGCCTCTCTCCCGAGATTTCTCTTGCGCACTAGGCTGGGGCGTAATGGCGCTGGGCGCAATGAGGTCATCGATCAGATGCGGCAGGTGGTAGACTGTCAGGCCGCCGGTCCAGCGGCGCGGCGCCTGTTCGGCCAGGCTGAAGAGAGTCACACGCCGCCCGCCTGCGACTAGGTCCTCCAGCGCGGCGAGCAATTCGGGGTGGGCGATGGCGGTCACCACCAGCAGCGTTGCGCCCCAGGGCAGGCGCGGCGCTTCTTCGGCCAGCAGTTGTTCGATGGGCTGCGTGGCGAAGGGCGTGACGGCGGCCAACAACTCTAGGATGTGGACAAGCTGCTGCGGGCTGCGGCTGGGCA
>JBBSBO010000467.1:0-3305 GCA_038251215.1 Caldilineales bacterium | reverse complement strand
TGGATATTGTGCTTTTCGGTTTCCCAGATCTCATCCGACTCGGCGACGGACCCCGCCGCGTTGGAGCCAAAGTGGTTGAGATACAGCAGATCGTGCCCGGCGGTGAAGGCGTCCAGAGCAATGCGCCGGAAGGGGAACTCCTGCGACGCGGCGCCATAGTGGCGGCGAATGGCGGGAGAGCCTAGGCCGCCGCTCACCATCAGCCCGCCTTGGCTGCGCCAGCCGGCGAACCCTTCCTGCTCCAGCACCATGTTCAACTCGGGCGCCAGCCCGATAGGCGTGTTGCGCCCCAGGCTCGTGCCCTGGAAAGCGCTGTAGCGCACGTGGCTGGACATGAGGCCATCGGTTGCGGACGGTTCGGCCTGCACCGCGACGGCATCGGCGGGCAAGCGCGTAACAGAGAGGAAGGGCGGCAATGTCACACGGCGCAACTCCTCTAGGCTGCGCTGCACGGTCGCCACCTCTTCATCCGGCAGGCGGTCCACGTCGCCCGCGCCCGGAAAACTGCGGGCAATCGTGGCAATGCGGCGCGCGCTGCCGGCGTGGATGCCGGCGATGTAAGCGCGGCCCATTTGCCCCACCCAGAACGGGTCGCCGCCGAACATGTGAATCCCCAAGGCGCCGACTTGACCGGTCAGCGGCTGCTCCAACACATCCAGGTTCGGGCCAAGCAGCATGTTGACGCCGACTGCGTTCAGCTCGCGGCCGGCAATGCGCCCGACCGCATTCGCCAGCTCAGGGTTCCAGGCCGCGCCGAGCGCCATCTGGCTGGGCAAGGGCGTGAAGCCGCGGCGCAACATCGTGGCGGGCAAGTTGTCGCCCTCTTGCTCGGCGGCAATAAAAAGGGGCAGGTTGAGCGGGGAGACGTTGGTCATCTCCTGCATCAGCGTCTCTTCGCTCCAGGGGCCGCCGGCGGGCAGCGCCTCGAGCGCGCGCTCCTCCGGCAGCAGCACGCCATAGGCCAGCCCTTGCAGGCGGTTGACCAGCGAGGCGACCTGGCGCGGCGTGTCCACGCCCTTCTCGTTGCTGAAGTTGCCGTTGCCGGGGCTGAGCGCGACGCCCCCTACGCGATAGCCGTAGATCAGTTCGGCGATGTCGCTGTCGAAGCCGGTGTCGCTGCCGCGAAAGGTAATGAGGAACAACTGCCCTACGCGGTCCGCCACCGTCATGTTCGCCAGCACTTCGTCCACCAGCGCGGCGGAAGGGTAGCCGGCGACGACAGGCACGGTGAGCGCGGCGGACGGCTGCGGCAGCGGGCTTTGCACCACGCCCGCCGGCGTTGGGGCCAGTGTGGGCAGAGAGGTCGGCGCAAGAGTGGGCGCGACGGTCGGCGCGAGGGCGGGAGCGGAGGCGGGCGTTTTGGTCGGCGTGGGCGTGGGCAGGAGGACCGGCGTAATCGCCGGCTGCGCCACGGGCGTCTGCGCCAGCGCCGCCCAGGGCAGGGTCGCCACCAGCATCACCGCGACGAGCCAACCCTGCATGGTTTTCAGTAGGAAATGCATAGGCCAAGATTCACAGCTAGAGATTCACAGCGAGCGATGCACCACAAGAGATTCACGGCACAAGGTTCGCCGCAACAGGTTCACAACCGCGCCGGGCAGTCAAGCGGCGGCGCGAAAGGCCGGCGCTTGCGTGCTTGACAGTATAGCGACAGCCAAGATCAGCGTCAACTATGCCCTTTTTCGGAGTATTATGCTACATAAGCCATTTGGCCAATTTTGTCCGTGTGCATATACTTCTAGCATATCTGTCCAAAGTGAGAAATGCCATGAATGAATCCGACCCGTTTTTCGACAATCCGTCCCGCATCAACCGGCGCAACGCCCAGCGTTCTGACGCGCGCGGTGTGGACGCGCAGGACTTCGACTCACACGCCTTCGCAGATCGGCGCTTCGACGACGGGCGCTTCGACCTCCAGCCCTATGGCGAGCCGCGCCCGCACGAGCAGCAGACGGCGATCAGCGCCTGGCGTCGCCTGCTGCACGAAACTGTGCAGGTGGTGCTGCCCGCCCTGGCGCTGGCCCTCGTGGTGCATCTGTTTCTAGCTCAGGCGACCATCGTCTATGGGCAAAGCATGGAGCCGAACCTGGTCGAACGCCAGCGCCTGATCATCGACAAGATCAGCTTTAAGATGCACCCGCCGCAGCGCGACGACATCGTTGTCCTCAGCATGCCGAGCATGGAAGAGATGCTCGTCAAGCGCGTGATCGGCCTGCCCGGCGAAACCATCGAAATCCACCAGGGCGTGGTCTACGTGAACAACGAACCCTTGCCGGAGCCATTCCCGCACGACATCGGCGGCTACAGCATGCCGCCGCTTACGCTGGGGCCGCTCAGCTATTTTGTGTTGGGCGACAATCGCGACAACAGCAACGACAGCCGCTCCTTTGGCCCGGTCAAGCGCGAGTATATCCTGGGCCGCGTCTGGCTGCGCTATTGGCCCTTCAACCAAGCCACGCAGTTCTAAGCCGCCATGGGTTCGCGGCGTTGGCGTAACGTTACCAAGATCATCGTCAGTGCGGCCCTGGCGATCATTGCCGTCATCCTGCTGGTCACCTTCCGGCAGATGATCGCGCCGACGATCGTCGCCTTTCTCCTCGCCTTCATCCTCGGCTACCCCGTCAACTGGATCCAACGCAGCACCGGCTGGGCGCGCGGCGTTTCGGTGTTGGTGGTCTACATTGTATTGGTCGCCGGGGCCGCGCTGGCCTCGGCGCTGATTGTGCCGCGCTCCGCCGAGCTGGCGACCGGCCTGCAAACCTCCATCGAACAACTGATCGTCAACCTGCAAGGCCTGTCCGCCGGGCCGCTTTTTGTCTTCGGCCCCTTGCAGCTCTCGTTCGACAGCATCTTCCAAGAGGCGGGCAACGCGCTGAGCAATGTCTTCCTCGCCACGGGCAACCCCTTGTCACTGGCGCGCGGCGTCACCAACAGCATCCTCAGCATCACCTATGTGCTGGTGCTCACCTTTTGGATCCTGAAGGACCTGTACAAGCTGCAGCGCGTGGCGCTAGAGGCGGTTCCGCCCGACTATCGCGAGGACGCGCGGCGGCTTGGCCTCGAGCTGGGCAAGACCTGGCACAACTTCATGCGCGGCCAGTTGACGCTCGCCATCGTGATTGCGATCATCACGTGGATCCCGCTGGCGCTGGTGGGCATGCCCAACGCCGGGGGCCTGGCCCTGCTCGCCGGGTTGATGGAGTTCTTGCCCTCGTTCGGCCCCACCATCAGCGGGGCAATCGGCACGGCCATCGCCCTTTTTCAAGGCTCCACATGGATGCCGCTGGGCAACATCACCTTTGCCG
>JBBSBO010000466.1:0-3307 GCA_038251215.1 Caldilineales bacterium | reverse complement strand
GCCGTGCCCAAAGGTCATCGTGCCCAGGCAAACCTCGGATACCTTGAGGCCGGAACGTCCCATTCGTCGATAGTCCACATCAAGCTCCTTCTGGTTGGTAGTTATGTTGATCTTTCCATACGATCGCATCTTGCAGGCGGCGCAATTTGAGTACGAACGAATCCTCGACCAAGTCTACCTGCGCGTAGGTGATGGCCTCGCCCTTGGCGATGTTCTGTTTTAGCCGCGCGCCGGCGGAGAGGCCGAGCGGCAGCAAATGCTCGGAGCGGGCGATGTCGGCGCGCTCGCAGATGCCGTTGACCGAGTAGCCGCCGCCGCCGTCGAGCAGTTCGCCCGCGGCCAGGTCGCGCTTGGCTACCGTGATCACTTCCGCCGTAGGCGTGGGCCGCGGGGAGCCGGTGGGCGCGCCATACAGCGCGGCCTTAGCAATCGAGATGGGGGCCGCCACGGCCACCAGGTGGTACGGCTCATACAGCATGTAATTATGGTCCTCCCCGCCATGATACAGATTATAGTAGCGGAGGTCCTCCTGCGTGAAGGGATGCTCGCTGCGCACGACGACAAAGATGCCCATGCTCAGAGGGTTGGGCAGCAGTGTATGCCCGTCTGGGGCGACGCTGTTAGCCAACTCGACGACGCCGTGGCGGCTGAGCAGGCCGCCTTCGGTCGCCAGGCTGAATAGCTTTGGGATGTCTTGCAGATTAGCCGAGGGTTCGTGCATGCCGCGCACATCCGGCACGAGGCCGGCCATATTCGCCAGCGCGGTCATTTCCACCTGAGCCTTTGTGCCGTCGCGGAAGGTGTTATACATCTTGAGGTTGATCGTGCGCCGTTCCAGCGTCTCAGCGTCGAAGCCGAAGCGCTGCGGCACGGTGTCGGGCGTGCCGTCGCGGTCTTCGGCATAGTAGACCGTGCCGCGGCCCGCAGCCACGATCTCAAAGCCAAGCGTCGTGGCGAACTCCACCAGGTTCATGGTCGAGCCGGGCTGGTCGCCGTCCACCAGGCTGTAGACGACGCCCGCGGCATCGGCATGGCGGCGCAGGATGGCGCCTATGGTGACGTCTGCCTCGACGTTGACCATGACGACGTGTTTGCGGTGGCTGATGGCGTCGTAGGCGACGCGCGCGCCGACTTCGGGCACGCCGGTCGCCTCGACGACCACGTCCACCAGGTCACACGCCGTCAGGCAGGCCGCGTCTTCGACGATGGCGGGCTGGTTGCGGCGGATGGCGTCATCGATCTGCGCTGAGGAGTTGGCAACGGCCAAGTCGGCGGGTTGGATGTGGCTGGCGGCGTAGGCGTTGGCCGCTCGGTCCAGGTTGATGTCGGCGATGACCGAGGTGACCATGCCCTGCATCTGCGAGATCTGCGCGACGAGTCCGGCCCCGAACTTCCCGGAGCCGACAATCCCCACGCGGATCGGGCGGTTTTCTGCGGCGCGCTGGGCAAGTAATCGACTGTACATAAGACGGACGCTCCTTAGGCGACGATGAGAATAGGCGGCATCAATGGTTTGGCAGGATCAATTGACAGCGGCCTTAATTAACGGATGTGGCGGTTTCCTGGGCGGTGATGAACTCCAGCAGCGCGGGATGGCCGCTGCGCGTCTGCTCGATGCCGCGACGGATCGCCGGCGCGATTTGGTCGGGGCTGGTGACGCGTTCGCCGTAGGCGCCGAAGGCCTGCGCCATGCCGGCATAGTTGCCGGAGATGGTGGTGCTGCCATATTTCTGCGTGGAGACTTGCATGATGGACAGCTCGCAAGCCATCGACGAGTTGTTGAGCAGGATCGACAGGATGGGGATGCGTTCGCGCACGGCGGTCTCCACGTCCATGCCGGTGAAACCGATTGCGGCGTCGCCCCACACATTGATGCAGAGCTTGTCCGGCTGCGCCAGCTTGGCGCCCATGGCGAGGCCGAGGCCATAGCCCAGTTGGGTCGTCTTGCCCCAGCCGATGTAAGAGAGCGGCACGGGCGCTTGCCAGAAGGGGGTCAATTGGTCGCGCGGGCCGCCTGCGTCGTGCGTGATGATGGTCTGCGCCGGGTCGACGGCGTGCATCAGCTCCCAGATCACGCGATAGGGGTTGAGCGGCGTTTCTGCGGAGGTCAGCTTGGGCATCCAATCGGCGAGCCAGCCTTCGTGCGTGTCGCGAATGCGCGCTTGCAGCGCCTCGCCCTCGGCGCGGCGGTCGATGCCGCGCGCGTCCAGTTCATCCAGGATGGCGATCAGCGTGAGCTGCGCATCGCCCAGCAGCGCATGGTCCGCGGCTACGTCCTTGTTGAGGTCCTTGGGGTCAAGCGTGGCGTGGAGGATGGTCTTGCCCGGCGGCATGCGAATGCCGAAGGGCGTGATGGTGAAACTACAGCCGATCCCGAAAACAAGGTCGGCCTCGCGCAGAAACTGCATGACCGCTTTGGGCTGGCTGCGGTTAGCGCAGCCCAGCGCCAGCGGGTGATTCTCCGGGAAGGCGCTCTTGGCGGTGAGGGTCGTCATCACGGGGATTTGCAGCCGTTCGGCCAGCGCCTGCAACTGGGTCCAGGCCTGCGCGTAGTGAATACCTTGCCCGGCATAGATGACCGGGCGCTCGGCTTCCAGTAGCATGTCGACGGCGCGTTGCACGTCATCGGGGTCAGGGCCGCTGCGCAGCTTGCGCGTGGGCGTGTAGGCCAGCGGTTCGGGGACTTCCTCGTTGAGCAGGTCGGTGGGCATGACCACCAGCGCCGGCTGCGGGCGTCCGTTGCGCACGGCGGTGAAGGCGCGGCGCAGCACATCCGGCACAGCCGCAGGCACGGTCAGCGGCTCCGCCGACTTGGTGATGTCGCGGAAGCTGACGGCCGCGTTGTAGTTGGGCGAGATATGGGCCTCGTGCCGCGGATAGCCCATGGGCAGCACCAGGATGGGCGAAGATTCGCCATAGGCCTGGGCTACGCCGCCGTAAGCGTTTTCTGTGCCCGGCCCGTGCTGCATGGCAAAGACGCCAATCTTGCGCCCCGAGCTGAGGCGACTGACCGCGTCCGCCATGTGCAGGCCGATACGCTCCTGGCGCACGATCACGGTACGAATGTCCACTTTGGCCGCGGCCTCAATCAGATGGTTGACGGGATAGGCAAAGAGGAACTCGACCCCTTCCGCCTTGAGAATATGGGCAACGGCGTCCACAACCTTCATCGTACTCCTCCTTGAGTGGGCGAACAGGCATCGAGGGCTTTTTAGGACGCGACAGCGCAGAGAGCAGGGGAGGCGCGTCTACCGACGAATTGTACCATCCCTTGCCTCTGCGCCGAGGATCGCGAGTTGCCGACGAG
>JBBSBO010000465.1:0-3319 GCA_038251215.1 Caldilineales bacterium | reverse complement strand
CCAGCGAGAAAGAAATGGCGGATGATCCCCGCGCCGCGCGCAATGTGGAGATCCTGCGCGACTTCTCCACCCGTTCCCTCTCCGGCAAACCGAAGCGACTCCACCTGCGCTTCCTGGTTTCGCCCGTCGAGCTTCTCTCCGACGACGGCGAAGACGTGTCGTCGGTGCGCGTCGAGCGCAACGAGCTGATCGCCACCGAATCCGGCTATCTCAATGCCGTCGGCCTGGGCGAGTTTGAAGAGCTGCCCGCCGGCCTGGTGTTGCGCTCCGTCGGCTACAAGGGCATTGCCCTAGACGACGTGCCCTACGACCAGCGCCGCGGCATCATTCCCAACTACGAAGGCCGCGTCTTCGACCCCGCCACGGGCGAGCCGATCCCCGGCGAATACGTCGTCGGTTGGGCCAAGCGCGGGCCGTCCGGCGTGATCGGCACCAATAAGCCCGACGCGCTCGAAACCGTGGCGCACATGCTGGAGGACCTAGCCAAAACCCCGCCTGCGCACGACCCCGACCCCGCCGCCATCGATGGCATCCTCGAGCAGCGTCAACTGCACAGCGTCTCCATCGACGCCTGGCGCATCCTCGACCGCCTGGAGACTTCCGCCGGCGAAAAAGAGGGCAAGCCGCGCGTCAAGTTCACCCATGTCCAGGAGATGCTCGAAGCGCTGGACCGCGCCCTCAAACTCCCCACCGCCGACTAGGCCAACGCCGCGCGGCGCCGCACGCCACACCTCCGCCCCTCCAAGCTCACACAAGCGCAACAATAGTGACACTTGTCCCCCAATTAGGGGATATTTGTCCCTAGCCGCCGCCGCGCGAACTCCCTATACTTGAAGTGTGATCTCTGCACGCCCCAGTAGATAGTCGGCAGCCGGCTGTTTGCTTCGCAACCGGAAGACGAACCAGCACAGGTCGCATGTTGATTCGCGCCCGCTATCGCTGCCCTAGAACTTGGAGACCCTATGCGCGATTTTAAATATGTTTGGATCTTCGGCCTGCTCGCCGTCATCCTGATCGTCGCCGTCCCTGTCATCCTGCTCGCTACGCCGGACGCCGAAGCCAAGAGCAACCCCTGGGCGACCGTGCCGGAATCGCGCGAACACACCAGCCACGCCAACTTGATGCAAGGCCCCTTTGCCAACGGCTCGGAAGTTACCGCCGCCTGCCTCTCTTGTCACGAAGACGCCGCGCAGCAGGTCATGCACACCTCGCACTGGACATGGGAAAGCGAGCCGGTCCTCCTGCCCGGGCGCACTGAGCCTGTTACCACCGGCAAGAAGAACTCGATCAACAACTTCTGCATCGGCATCCAGGGCAACTGGCCCAGCTGCACCTCCTGCCATGCCGGCTACGGCTGGGAAGACGCCAACTTCGACTTCTCCAACCCGGAACTGGTCGACTGTCTCGTCTGCCACGATACATCCGGCGGCTATGTCAAGGGCAAGGCCGGCATCCCCGTGGAAGGCGTCGACCTGCTCGCCGCGGCGCAAAGCGTGGGCACGCCCACGCGCCAAAACTGCGGCGGTTGCCACTTTAGCGGCGGCGGCGGCGATGCCGTCAAGCACGGCGACCTCGACCAGTCGCTCTTCTTCCCGCAAGAGAGCGTCGACGTCCACATGGGCCGCTATGACTTCCTCTGCGTCGACTGCCACAAAACCGTCGATCACCAGATCGCCGGCAACTCCATTTCGGTCAACGCGGTAGAGTCCAACCCGATCAGCTGCACCGATTGTCACAGCGCCGACGTGCATGACGACGAGCGCCTCAACGACCACACCGACGCCGTCGCCTGCCAGACCTGCCACATCCCCGAAGGCGCGCTGCGCGAAGCCACCAAGATGCACTGGGACTGGTCCACCGCCGGTCAAGACCTGCCGGAAGACAAGCACAGCTATCTTAAGATCAAGGGCAGCTTCATCTACGAGCGCAACTTTGTGCCCGAATACTATTGGTTCAACGGCTCCGCCGACCGCTACCTCCTGGGCGACCCCATCGACCCCAATGTGTCCACCGTCATCAACCAGCCGCTCGGCGATATCCATGACCCCACGGCAAAGATCTGGCCCTTCAAAGTCCATCGCGCCACACAGATCTACGACACCACCTACAACTACCTCCTCCAGCCAAAAACCGCCGGCGAAGGCGGCTACTGGACTGACTTCAACTGGGACCAGGCGGCGCGCCTCGGCTCCGAGTACGTCGGCATGGACTACAGCGGCAACTACGGCTGGGCGCCCACCGAAATGTATTGGCCGCTCTCGCATATGGTCGAGCCGAAGGCCAACGCCCTCCAGTGCAACGACTGTCACGGCGAAGGCGACCGCCTGGACTGGGAAGCGCTGGGTTACTATGGGGACCCCATGGTGTGGGGAAGCCGCGACCGCGTGGACATGATCGGTTCCCGCTAACCACCGATAAGGCAAGCTGCATCGATGAACTCTACACTGCTGCATCACCCTCTGCGCGCGTTTGTATTGGCGCTCGTCCTGCTCACCCTCCTCACGCTGACCGGCAGTTCGGACGTCTCGGCCCAGACGTCGCGCTTTCATCCCACCTTTGCCCTGCGCGACAGCGACGGCGCCAACGTGCTGGAGTCCGGCCTGCCCATCTCCACCATGAAGACCTGCGGCTCCTGCCATGACACGGCCTTCATCGAAAGCCACAGCTTCCACGCCGACGCCGGCCTCAACTCGCTGACCGCGCCCGGCGCCGCCGCCTCGGGCCGCCCGTGGGACATCAGCAACGGCTACTTCGGGCAGTGGAACCCGCTTACCTATCGCCTGCTGTCGCCTCAGGGCGACCCCATCCTCGACCTGACCACGCCCGAATGGGTGCAGCGCTTCACGCGCCACGCCGGCGGCGGCCCCGCCCAGCGCAGCCGTGAGGGCGAGGACTTAGCCACTCTCGCGCCCGCGGCCAATGACCCGGAGACTGCCATCGTCGACCCTGCTACGGGTGAGGCGCAGCCGTGGAACTGGCAAGAATCCGGCACAGTGGAGATGAACTGCTTCCTCTGCCACATTCCTCAGCCCAACAACGAAGCGCGCAAAGAGACGCTCGCCGCAGGCGCCTTCGCCTGGGCCAACACCGCCACATTGCTCGGCACAGGTATCGTCGACCGCGACGGCGACAACTGGGCCTACGACACCCACGCCTTGGGCGAAGACGGCAACCTCCTGTCCGAATTCGTCACCGTGCAGGACCCGCAGATCCACAACTGCAGCCAGTGCCACGGCTATGCCGGAAGCGACATGCAGACTCCCCTCACGCTCGACGCGTGCAGCGCGCAGGACTGGAGCACCTTCACCACCGGGCAGGT
>JBBSBO010000464.1:0-3330 GCA_038251215.1 Caldilineales bacterium | reverse complement strand
CGCTTCTATCAACACGGCTTCTGGCGCATGTCGCCCGGCGGGCGCAACCTGGTCCACGCCGACGGACGCGCGGCGGGGTTGGCGGGCGATACCGTGTGGAGCCTGCTCTGGCGCGCCGACGAAGAGTCCTGTCGCACCTACGCGGCGGACCGCCAGGCCAAGGGCTTCAACGCCGCCCTGCTCATGAGCGTGCAGCCGGACATGCACGCCCGCGGCCCGCGCGCCCGCGGCGTCGACGAAGGCTTCGACGTCGGCTTTGAGGACCTGTCCGACGGGCATCTCAACCAGCTCAACCCCGCCTACTTCCAGTACGTGGACCGCTTGGTCGACATCCTGGTCGAACACGAGATCGTGCCCGTGTGGCAGCCGGTCTTCATGGGCTTTGGCTGGAAGGGGCTGAGCGTCGCCGGGCCGGTCGTGCCGCCCGCCGAGTACGCCCGCTACTGCCGCTATCTGGTCGCCCGCTACGGCGCACGCCCCGCCATTTACCTGGTGGGCGGCGACGGCTCCGGCTATGAACCGCAGGTAGCGGCGGGCGGCGCCGAGGTGGAGGCGTGGGACGCCTACCGCCAGCCCACAGGCATCCACTATCGCCCGCACGCCGACAACCGCGCCCATCAGGACGCGCCCTGGCTCGACTTCCAGTGGTGCCAGACCGGTCACAGCGGCGAGCACATGCCCGAGCGCGTGACGGATATGTGGCGCAACACACCGCCCAAAGCCGTGGCAGACGGCGAGCCGACCTACGAGAACGGCGGCGAGCGTGGCAAGGCCGCGGGCTGGTGGCAGGGCCACGAGGCGTGGTCCAATCTCTGCGCGGGCGGTACGATGGGCGTGGTCTATGGCGCGGGCAGCCTGTGGCAGTGGGCGCTGCACCCCGATGAGCCGGGCCACCCGTCCTTCTTCTTGGCCGAAGGCGCGGGCTGGCGCGAGGCGCTGGATTTTGAAGGCTCGCGCTATGTGGGCCTGGTGGCGCGCATCCTCGACGGGCTGCCTCTGGCGGATATGGCGCCGGACTGGCAGGCGACGCTCGGTCGCCGCGGGCTGTTGGTCCCCGGCAAGCTCTTCATTGCCTATACGCAGGAGGGCGGCCCGCTGAAGACCTTCGGCGACGATTTGCCCCGGCGCTACCGCGTGATCGACCCGCGCAGCGGCGAGGTGCTGCGCCGCGGTTCGCTCGACGAACCCTGGAGCCACCCTGGCTTGCCCCATCCAACCCAGCCCGGCTGGATCCCGGACGACGGCGGCGGCCCGCGCGTCTATATCTGCTGCGACGAGTTCGAGTAGGCCATTCCTAAACTTATTTCGTACACCCCTATAGGAGGAAATCATGTCGCTCGACATCGCCGCCACCGTGGCGCAGATGACGCTGGAAGAAAAAGCCGGCCTGTGCGTCGGGGCCAGTTCGTGGACGACCACGCCGATTGAGCGCCTGGGCGTGCCCGACTTCTTTATGGCGGACGGCCCGCACGGCGTGCGCCGCGTGCCCAATACCGGCTCGCTCGGCACGCTGAGCATGCCCGCCACTTGTTTCCCCACCGCCTCGGCGCTGGGCGCTACGTGGAACGTCGACCTGATCGACGAGATCGGGCAGGCCATCGGCGCGGAGGCGCTGACTATGGGCGTGGGCATGGTGCTCGGCCCGGGCGTCAACATGAAGCGCTCGCCGCGCTGCGGGCGCAACTTCGAGTATTATGCCGAAGACCCCTATCTGGCGGGCGAGATGGCGACGGCCTTCATCAACGGCGTGCAGAGCCAGGGCGTGGGCACGTCGCTCAAGCACTACGCCGCCAACAACCAGGAGACGCGCCGCTTTACCATCGACACGCTGGTCGATGAGCGCACGCTGCACGAGATCTACCTTCCCGCCTTTGAGGCCGCGGTCACGCGCGCCCAACCGTGGACCGTGATGTGCGCCTACAACAAGCTCAACGGCGCCTATTGCTCCCAGCACCACCAGCTCTTGACGGAAATTCTGCGCGAGGAGTGGGGCTTCGAGGGCTTTGTCGTCTCGGACTGGGGCGCGGTGCGCGATCGCGTCCAGGCGCTGGCTGCCGGGCTGGACCTGGAGATGCCGGGGCCGAAGCCGCGCCGCGTGCAGGCGCTCGTCGACGCCGTGTGCGCGGGCGAGCTGGACGAGGCCATGCTCGACGAGGCCGTGCGCCGCATCTTGCGCATTATCGACATGGCCGCGGCCACGCCCAAGGGCGGCGAGTTCGACGCCGCGGCGCATCACGCCCTGGCGCGCCGCGCCGCGGGCGAGGCCATCGTCCTGCTAAAGAACAACGGCCTGCTCCCCTTGCAGCAGCCGCAGCGCA
This sequence comes from Caldilineales bacterium, assembly GCA_038251215.1. GTDB lineage: Bacteria > Chloroflexota > Anaerolineae > Caldilineales > Caldilineaceae > JASGTU01. Next base: position 1,012 of record JBBSBO010000464.1, on the reverse strand, counting down.
TCGCCGTGATCGGTCGTTCGGCGCAAGAGCCGCACTTCCAGGGCGGCGGCAGCTCGCACATCAACCCCACGCAGGTGGACAACCCGCTGGACGAGCTGCGCAAGCTGGCGGGCGACGCGCAGATCACCTACAGCGCAGGCTATCCCGCCGGCCTGGAATTTGAGCAGGCGCTGATCGACGAAGCCGTGCAGGCCGCCCAGGCCGCCGATGTGGCGCTGCTCTACATTGCCCTGCCAGCCGCCATCGAGTCTGAAGGCTATGACCGCGAGCAGCTCGACCTGACCGACCAGCAGGTGGCGCTGATCCAGGCCGTGTGTGCCGCGCAACCACGCACAGCGGTGATCCTCAACAACGGTTCCGCCGTGGTGATGGACGCCTGGATCGACGGCGCGGCCGCGGTGCTGGAGGCGTGGATGATGGGCCAAGCCGGCGGCGGGGCCATCGCCGACGTGCTCTTCGGCGCGGTCAACCCCTCCGGCAAGCTGGCGGAGAGCTTCCCGCACAAGCTGGCGGACACGCCGTCGCACCTTAACTTCCCCGGCGGCGGCGGCGAGGTGCGCTATGGCGAAGGCATCTTCATCGGCTATCGCTACTACGACGCCAAAGAAGTCCCTGTGCTTTTCGCCTTTGGGCATGGCCTCAGCTATACCGAGTTCGCCTACAGCAACCTGCGCGTCTCCGCCTCTGGGCCTCAGTCTGAGTTCAGCGACGCCGAGGGGCTGACCGTACAGGTGGACGTGACCAACCGCGGCCCCGTGGCGGGCAAGGAGACCGTCCAGCTCTATGTACACGACCGCCAGGCCGACATGGTGCGCCCACCCAAGGAACTCAAGGGCTTCGTCAAGGTAGAATTGCAGCCCGGCGAAACCAAAACGGCGGCAATGCAGTTGGACCGCCGCGCCTTCGCGTACTATCACCCCGCCTACCACCAGTGGATCACGGAGGACGGCGAGTTCGACATTCTGGTGGGCGCATCGTCCGTCGACATCCGCGGCCAAGCCACGGTCACGCT
>JBBSBO010000463.1:0-3337 GCA_038251215.1 Caldilineales bacterium | reverse complement strand
TGGTACGGCCCAGTTGCAGCGGCTGGCCCAGGTTGCTGCTGCTGTGCGGCAGCGCGCAGTCGCCGCCCTGGCTGAAGAGCGTCTCGTGATCCTCGGTCAGTTCATGCGCCATCAGTCGCGCGCGCATGAACTCCTTGACAGCGCCGATAGTCAACGGCTCGCCGTCGGCGCGGATCACCGTGTCGCCGCGCACACCGTGGCTCTGGATGAACTCCTGAATCTCGCCCACCACGGCGCAGGTGCGCTGGCCGGCGTCCAGCAGCTCGGCGATCTCCGCGTCGTCCTTGGTCTCGCGCGCCTCGGCGAAGAGCGAGTCGGCATATTCGCCCACGAACTCGACATCCGGCAGAGAATCCTGCAGGGTATTGAACAACTGATACGCGCCGCCGGCATCGATCCTGCCATAAATGCCCAGCCGCCCCGTCAACTTCTGGTCAGAGATCACCTGCGAATAATAGTCCAGCGCCGCCGCGAAGCGGTCGCCGCCATGTTTTTGTAGCAGCGCATATTGGTTGTACACGCGGTCGCGGTCCACCAAGTCCAAGCCGGTCGACTCGGCGCCCGGGCGCTCCAGCGAACAATGCACCAGCGTCAACGGCCCGCCGCGCCGTTTGAGCACCATCGCCCCCTCCAAGTGGACGCCGCCGGTCAGGTAGTTCATAGCGGGATTGCCGCTCGAGTCGCCCAGCACTATCAACGCGTCCAGGTTGCGTGCGGCCATCAGCCGATCCAAATCAGATTTCACACGTTGCTCCTCTTCAACTAGCCCTTTACATTGCCGCTACGTTGCCACTGAAACCTACGATTACCCCACGAAATATCCATCTCGGTCACAAATACGTCATTTGCCAGACCATTTGTCCACGCTGCGGCTTGGCGCTGCGCGCGGGGATGGCCTATAATGCAGCCATCTTCGACAGTCTACTTGAGCGCGTTTGCGCGCCTATGACTTATCGACCCATGACTTATTGCCGGCAATTTATGCGGCGCAGGAGATCGAAATCATGCGCAAGTCCCTGATCAGCAATTCTCTTCTCACGCTCGGCATCCTGATGCTCTGTGGCTTTGCCGTGCTGGAGGCGACCGGCCTCGGCGCCGGCCCGCTCTTGCCCGCCTCCGCTGCCCTCTGCATCGGCTGCACCGCCGTCCTCGACCGCGTGAGCGTGCCCCAGCTGCGCTAACCTCTCTTTGCCTGACACAACACTATAGCAAGATACATAGCCAAGATCGGGCCGCCGCAGGGACCCGATCTTGTTTTGCGGGCTAGACCACCGCCCGGTCGCCATAGCCGGTGGGATGCGCCACGTGCCACTGCCACGCGCTCTGCACGATGTCGTGCAGGTGCGGGCGCCGCGGCTCCCAGCCCAGGCCATGGCGGATGGCCGCGCTGCCCGCGATCAACACCGCCGGGTCGCCAGGCCGGCGCGGGACCACGCGCGCGGGGATCGGATGGCCCGTGATATCACGCGCGGCCTGGATCACTTCCTGCACCGAAAAGCCTTGCCCGTTGCCCAGGTTATAGGTGCGGCTGCCCTGTCCCAGCGCGCTCAGCGCCAAGATGTGCGCCCGCGCCAGATCCTCCACATGAATATAATCGCGTACACACGTGCCGTCGGGCGTGTCATAGTCGTCGCCGAAGATGTCGATATGGTCGCGTTGACCCAGCGCCACTTGCAACACCAGCGGGATCAGGTGCGTCTCCGGGTCGTGGTCTTCGCCGCGCTCGGCGGTGGCGCCGGCGGCGTTGAAGTAGCGCAGCGCCGCAAAGTGCATGCCCCGCGTTTCCTGCAACCAGAAGAGCATCCGCTCCAGAATGCGCTTGGACTCGCCATAGGGGCTGCCCGGAGCAATCGTTTCATCCTCGTCGATGGGGATGCGCTGCGGCTCGCCGAAGAGGTTGGCAGTGGACGAGAGGATGAAGCGCGGCACGCCGTACGCCACCGCGCTCTCCATCAGGTTGAGGCCGTTGCGCACGTTCTCGCCTAGGTACAGAAAGGGGTGCTCCATCGACTCGCCGACCAACGTGCGCGAGGCGAAGTGCATGATCGCGTCCGGCGCGTGCTCGCGCATCACAGCGTCGATGGCGAGGCGATCAGCCAGATCGCCCTGCACAAAGGCGGCCTGCGGGTGTACCGCGGCCCGATGCCCCTGCGACAGGTTGTCGAAAACGACCACCCTCTGCCCCGCAGCGATCAGTTGTTCCACCGCCACGCTGCCGATGTAGCCGGCCCCGCCCGTGACAAGCACGCGCAGGGCCTTGTGCAGGCCGCTCATGCGAACTCCGGCAGCATGTCGCCGTGCGCTTCGATCAGGTCATCCACCAAATGCCAGATCTGATCGAGGTCCAGCTCGGCCGCGGTGTGCGGGTCGAGCATGGCGGCGTGGTAGATGTGCTCACGCTTGCCGGTCAACACGGCCTCCACCGTCAGCGCCTGCACGTTGATGTTGGTCTGCATCAGCGCGGCCAAGTGCGGCGGCAGCGCGCCCACTGCCGTGGGCTGCACGCCGTTTTTGTCCACCAAACACGGCACTTCCACGCAGCAGTCCTCGGGCAGATTCGAGATCAGGCCGCGGTTGGGCACGTTGCCGTTGATCACGCGCGTCGTCCCCGTCTCCATGCTGTGGATGATGCCGGAGCCGTACTCGTGGCTGCGGCGCACGGGGATCACCGTCTCCGGGTCCTCCATCTCGTCGCGCATACGCTCCCAGCCCGCGATCTGCCTCTCGCAGCGAGTGATGTACTCGTCCAGCGGCACGTTGAACTCTTCCACCAGGTCGGGCCGGTCGCGCTTGATGAACCAGGGCGTGTACTCGGCGAAGTGCTCACTCGATTCTGTCACAAAATAACCCAGGCGGCGGAACATCTCATAGCGCACGCGGTTCCAGTCCGGCACGCGGCCCTCGTCGTATACCTGGCGGATCAGCGGGTAGAGGTCCTGCACCTCGCCGTTCACGCGCCGCTCGAAGCGCAGATAGAAGGCCATATGGTTGATGCCGGCGCACACGAAATTGATCTCTTCAATCGGCACGCCGATGTCGTGCGCCAACTGCTCCGCCGTGCCCTGCACGCTGTGGCACAGGCCCACCGTCTTGATCGAGGTGGCGCGGTCGATGGCCCAGCAGTTCATTGCCATGGGGTTGACGTATTGCAGGAAGGTGACATCCGGGCACAGATCTTCCATGTCGCGGCACATGTCCAGCAGCACGGGAATGGTGCGCAGCCCGCGCATGATGCCGCCGATGCCCAGCGTGTCGGCAATCGTCTGGCGCAGGCCATACTTCTTGGGGACCTCGAAATCGACGACGGTGCTGGGCTTATAGCCGCCCACCTGGATCA
>JBBSBO010000462.1:0-3348 GCA_038251215.1 Caldilineales bacterium | reverse complement strand
GCCGGCATCATCATGAAGGAGCTGATCCAGCGCGGCCTGGTGCGCACGGTACTCGTCCTCACGCCCGCCTCCCTCACCGAACAATGGCGCGAGGAATTGCACAACAAATTCCACGAAGAGTTCACCGTCATCGACAAAGTCGAAGAATGGACGGAACTGCGCGCGGCAGACGAGGGCCGTTGGCTCGTCAGCCTGGACCGCGCCAAACGCAAAAGCCACAGCGACGCTATCCTCGCCCGCGACTATGACCTGCTCATTGTGGACGAAGCGCACAAGCTCAAGAACCGCAGCACGCTCGCCTGGAAGTTCGTCAACCAGATCCGCAAGCGCTACGTACTCATGCTCACGGCTACGCCCATCCAAAACGACCTGATGGAGCTGTATAGCCTGATCACGATCCTCACGCCGGGCCAGCTCGGCACGGTACGCGGCTTCCGCCAGCACTTCCTGCAAAGCTCCGACACGCGCCGGCCCAAGAACGCGCCCTCGCTGCGCCGCCTGCTCAACGACGTCATGATCCGCAACCGCCGCAGCAAAGTCGACATCGCCTTTCCCAGGCGCCGCGCCGCCATCTATCATCTCTCGCTCAGCGAGCCGGAATGGCAGCTCTATGCCGACGTCACCGACTACATTCGCCGCCGCTTCCACGACGCCGACAGCGACAAACACCTGCGTCTGACGTTGATGACCTTGCAGCGCGAGCTGAGCAGCAGCCCCCAGGCCGTCGCCTCCACCCTGCGCAAGATGGTGCAGGACCCGGCCCACAGCGCTCGCGCCCGCGAGGAGCTGGCGCATTTTCTCGCCCTGGCTGAGGCCATCCCCATCGGGCGCAAGCTGGACGCCGTACGCGAAATTCTGGAGCGCTACCCCGGCCAATTCCTGATCTTCACGGAATATCGCCAGACGCTGGAGACCATCCTGCGCCAGTTGCAGAACTGGGGCATCGACGCCGTGGGCTTTCATGGCGGCATGGACATCAACCAGAAGGAAGCCGCCGTCGCCCAGTTCCGCGGCGACGGCAAGACGCCCGGCGTGCGCGTCATGGTCAGCACGGAAAGCGGCGCCGAAGGCCGCAACCTCCAGTTCTGTCATCAGCTCATCAACTACGACCTGCCCTGGAACCCCATGCGCGTCGAACAGCGTATCGGCCGCCTCCATCGCCTAGGCCAGGTCAGCGAGGTCACGATCTTCAACCTTAGCTGCAACGAAACCATCGAGGCGCACATCATCGACCTGCTGGCGCGCAAGATCCGCATGTTCGAGCTGGTCATCGGCGAGCTGGACCTCATCCTCGGCAACCTCGACGGCGCCAAGTCCTTCGAGGACTTGCTGCGCCACGCCTGGGAAGCCAGCGCCAGCGATTCCGACCTCAGCGAGCGCATCGAGGAGATCGGCAATGTCCTGCTGCGCGCCCGCCGCGATTACGAGCGCGTGCGCACGAGCAACGAACTGTTTGACGAAGCCCTAGAAACGCGCTGACGCTTGCACTTGCCAGCCCCTAGTTCAATCACACTGCCCGGCAAGGATGTCTTATGCAGAACCTCAAACCGCTCGACCGTGAAGCCCAGGAGCTAGCGCCCGTCCTCGTCGCGTGGCGCCGCGACTTCCACATGCACCCGGAAATGGGCTTCAAAGAAGTGCGCACAGCCGGCATTGTGGCGGACCACCTGCGCAGCCTCGGCCTCGAAGTCAGCGTCGGCGTGGGCAAAACCGGTGTCGTCGCCATCGTCGAGGGCGACGCTCTGCCCGCCGGCGCGCCCACAGTCCTGCTGCGCTTTGATATGGACGCCCTGCCCATCCAGGAAGAGAGCGACGCACCCTATCGCTCGCAAACGCCCGGCGTTATGCATGCCTGCGGCCACGACGGTCACACCGCCATCGGCATGGGCGTGGCGCAACTGCTCGCCCGCCGCCGCGCCGACTTGGCCGGCCGCGTCAAGCTCGTCTTCCAGCCCGCCGAGGAAGGCGGCGGCGGCGCCCTCGCCATGGTCGCCGCCGGCGTGCTGGACAACCCCGCGCCCAGCGCCGCCTTCGGCATGCATCTTTGGAGCCGGTTGCCGCTCAACCAAGTGATCGTCCAGTCGGGGCCGCTGTGGGCCGCGCTGGTCGCGTTTCAGCTAAACGTCCGCGGCCGCGGCGGGCATGGCGCCGTACCCCACGAGACGATCGACGCCAGCGTCGTCGCCGCCCACATCCTCGTCGCCTGGCAAACCATCGTCGCCCGTTCCGTAGACCCCACCGAAACCACAGTCGTCAGCGTCGGCACGCTGCACAGCGGCGACGTAAACAACGTCATCTCTAGCCACGCCGAAATGACCGGCACGATCCGCACCTTTAAGCCGGAGGTCGAAGCATTGGTCATGCAGCGCATGGCCGAAATCGCCGACGGCATCTGCGCGGCCTTTGGCGCTACGGCGCAACTAACCTTCCCCTTCACCGTGCCCGCCACTGTCAACTCCGAAGCTGGCGCGGCCGTGGTGCGCCACGTCGCCGAAGAGCTGTTCGGGCCGGAACAGATCGCAGCCATCACGCCCATGATGGTCAGCGAGGACATGTCCGAATTCCTCGACCGCGCCCCCGGCTGCTACGTCCTCGTCGGCGCCTCGGACCCGGAGTTGGGCTGGCACAGCCCGCATCACAACCCCAGCTTCGACTTTGACGAGCGCGTGCTGCCCACGGGCGTCGCCCTCATGGCGGGCACGGCCCTCGCCTACCTCGAACATGCCAAAAGTTAATTCACCCCAAAGGGTGGATTTTTGCTTTTTTCGCCCGCCGCCACTTGACGCGCCCCCTGCCCCGTGCTATAATCCTATTCATCCGATTAATCTGATGATTGCCTCGTCGCAAGCTGTCGATTTCTCGTCGTCTGTCTTTGACCGTCCGTTTCTACAGTGAGTTTCCATGATGAAGACGCGCATCGACTCTGAATTTCTGCGCTATCTCATTGAGCAAGGCTTTGAACCGGGTGACCGGCTCCCCTCCCTCGCCGAGTTAAGCCGCGAGATCGGCATCAGCGTGGGCAAACTGCGCGAACAGCTTGAAGTCGCGCGTACCCTCGGTCTAGTGGAAGCCAGCCCGCGTCGCGGCATTACGCGCACGGCCTACAGCTTCTTGCCGCCTGTGCGTCTCAGCCTCTTCGCTGCACTCGCGCTCGACGCCTCGCACTTCAACGACTTCAGCGAGCTGCGCGTGCATCTGGAAACCGCCTATTGGGACGAAGCCGTCTCGCTGCTGACCGTAGACGACAAAGCCTGTCTCCAGGCGCTCATCCGTTCGGCCATGGACAAACTCAGCTGCCCCCGCATTCAAATCCCGTATATCGAACATCGTCAACTCCATCTAGGCGTC
>JBBSBO010000461.1:0-3356 GCA_038251215.1 Caldilineales bacterium | reverse complement strand
TGGCCTGCTCCCATGTCACATCGACCACCGGGTAGTTCGCATAAGCGGGGTCAGTATAGATCGGCGTACACGCGCCGGCCTGAACGCACGCCAGGTAGCGCGCGTTCGTCACCTCGTACTTGTCGATCTCGTAAGCCGCCAGGGACACCGTGTGCAGCGGCATTTCGTCGAGAGAGCAATCGTCGCCTTCCAGTACGATGTCACAGCCCATGTGGAACGTGCCCGCGGGGATCCGAATTATTTCGCCTGCAGGGGTCTTGGTGGCTGTAGGCGTGGGAGTAGGCGTGATGCTGGGCGTGGAGGTAGGCGTAACGCTCGGCGTCGCAGTCGGCGCGAGGGTAGGCGCCGACGTAGGCATCGTGGTGAACGTGGCCGTGGGTGAGGGCGTCTCGGTCGAGGTTGCGCCGGGCGTGGCGCCCTGGGTGGCAGCCGGCTTCGGCGTCTCGCTCGGCACGGCGGCGGGCGTTTTGTCTGCGGCCGTATTGCGCGCCAACATCGGCAAGTATAAAGGGCCGGGGGCCGCGCCGCCCAGCACAACCGCCGCACACACAGCCAATGCCAAGACCATCCACCGCCGCGCGCTCATAGCTTAGGCGCTCCTTATCTGATGATTGCGTGCAGGAGTTTGGCAGCAGGCGCAGGCGCCTCTGCGTACGCTTATCATACGACAAATGCCGTGGCCCACTCAAATAGCGGACATGTCAAAACGCATCGCTTCGGCGCGGAACAGGACAAGATAGATCCAGCAGAACATGCCTTCCCCCTACCGTCCGTAGAGTAGAGGCATAGTTGTAGCCTGTCTCTGTTTGGTGCTAGAATGGAGCGGGCCATTGGACAGGCGCTGCTTTGCAGCCGGAGTATCCAGGCGGCTTTTTGTAACGTATCCGTACAGCAGGGTTTGATTTCGCAGAGCGCCCACGCGCGTTGGCTACCACCCTATGTTTAAGCGCTTCAGCACCAATTATCTAGTCATGCTCTTCCTGGTCGATATGGCCGCGGTGCAGTTGGCGCTGCTCCTTGCCATGCGCCTGCGCTTTGTCCTGCCGTTTGGCCAAGCGCTGCTGCCCCAGTGGGCCTCCACGCTGGTCTATGTACCGACGCCTTTGCTCCACCTCGCCGTCGCCGTAGTATGGGCCACGAGCATGCTCCTGGCTTCGGTCTACACGCCGCGGCGCATCATCTTTTGGATTGAGGAATTTCAGCGGGTACTGCTCAGCCATACCGTCGCCGCGCTCGCCCTCGCCGGTCTGCTCTACCTGGCCAAAAAAGAGCTGCCGCGCCTCACCTTCGTCTACTTCTTTGTGATCGCCCTTGTCCTGCTGTGGAGCTATCGCGTCCTGCTGCGCATCTGGTTTCGCCTGGGCCGCGCCTCGCGCACGGATATTACGCGCGTCCTCGTGGTAGGAGCGGGCCGCGTGGGCAAGAACCTGGTGAAGGAGCTTGCCCAACAACACTGGTCAAGCCTAGAGGTAGTCGGCTTTCTCGACGATGATCAGGCCAAACAAGCGACTTCGGTGGAGGAGCGCCCCGTGCTCGGCTGCGTCGACGATGCAGTCGCCGTCGTTAAACAGCATCACATCGACGAGGTGATCATCGCCCTGCCGCTGCATGCCCACGTCCGCCTGGCGAACCTGGTGGCGCGCCTCAACGAACTGCCCATCCGACTGCACATTGTGCCGGACTATTTCGACTTGGCCTTTCACGGCGCAACCATCGAGAGCGTAGGCGGCCTGCCCCTGATTGGGCTACGCGACCCGGCCATCGACGGCTTCCAGCGTTTCGGCAAGCGCCTGATGGACATCTTTCTGTCCGGCCTGGGCCTGATTTTCCTGGCTCCAATCATGCTCCCTGTCGCCCTTGTCATTAAGCTACAAGATGGCGGAGAGATCTTCTATCGGGCCAACCGCGTGGGCGAAAACGGACGTCTCTTCCCCATGCTGAAGTTTCGCTCTATGGTACCGGACGCCGACAAGCAGCAACAACTTGTTTCCACCACCGATGCGGAAGGCCATACGCTGTTTAAGTATGCCGACGACCCGCGCGTCACGCGCGTGGGCCGCTTTATTCGCCGCACCAGCATCGACGAACTGCCGCAGCTGCTGAACGTGCTGCGCGGCGACATGAGCCTGGTGGGGCCTCGCCCGGAACTGCCCTGGCTTGTCGAAGAATACGAGCCGTGGCAGCGCAAACGCTTCGCCGTGCCCCAAGGCATCACCGGCTGGTGGCAGATCAACGGGCGCAGCGACAACCCTATGCATCTGCACACCGAACAGGACCTCTACTACATCCAGCATTATTCTTGGTGGCTGGATATCGAGATTTTGTGGCGCACGGTGGGCGTTGTGCTGCGCGGCAGGGGCGCCTACTAGCCGTTGGCTTTATCTGTACGCGCCGGCACTGTGCGCCCCTCTTTTAGATGCGCGCCCCGCCGATTTCCCGCTTTCTCCCGATCCCGCTACAATCTGGCGATGGACCTTGGCCCTGCCACGACGGAACGGGCTGCCCTGCACGTGAGACGTTGGTATCTTCCGCCATGCGTCCTGCCGCTGCGCGAGACATTCTATCCTGTACCCGCTAGACAAGGAATTACTCTGGAATGAGCGCCCCCGATCCCACCGTGACCCACACGCCGCCGGCCTATGGCCCCTACGACGACGAGATTGACCTGCGGCAGTATCTCGACATCCTCATCGCCTGGTGGAAGGAAATCGCGCTGATCGCCGTGCTAGCCGCCGCGCTGGCGGGCTTGGCCGTGCTGACGCTGCGCCAAGCAACGTCACCCGCCTACGCCGCCAATGCCGACGTGGTGATGGCGCGGCTGGTGAGCGACATCGCCCTCGACGAGCGCGTGCGCACCCTGGGCGACAACTTAAGCGGCAACACCAGCGCCGTCTCACGCCGCGCCGCCATGGTCGAACTTGTCTACAGCGGGAGCGTCGCCCAAGCCGTCGCCGAGGAACTGTCCGACCTGCTGACGGAGGCAGAGCAGAATCCTTCCGCTCTGCTCAAGATGGTCAGCGCCGAAACGCCGACCGCCTCCGACGGGCGCACGGCCAGCGACCTGATCCGCATCACCGTCACCACCGATGACCCCGACAAGGCCGCCGCCATCGCCAACTCCTGGGCCAAACATTACATCCAAGAGGTGAATCTGATCTTCGGCCAAGCGCCCGCCGAGGTGCTCGACTCCGTCCAAGCCGAACTGGTCAGCGCCAATACATCATACCAAGAGGCGCAGACCGCGCTGGAGCAGTACTTGGCAACTAGCCCCATCGACACGCTCCAGCGTCAGATCGCCGAGAAAACGCTCCTGCGCGACAACTTGCAGCTAGGCAAAGACAGCATCCTCGACACGA
>JBBSBO010000460.1:0-3365 GCA_038251215.1 Caldilineales bacterium | reverse complement strand
GTACCTGAGTCGCTTTAACCCCGACTTTGAGCCGGACTGGGTCACCGGCGCCTGGCTGCACAAGGCGAGCTATGCCCAGCCTGTGCCGCCGGTGGGCTATGCGGGCATGATCCCGGACGTGCGCACGCCGCTGCGCGGCCTCTATTTCGCCTCGATGAGCCAGGTCTATCCGTGGGATCGCGGCACCAATTACGCGGTGGAAATGGGGCGGCGCGTAGCGCAGATGATGGCGGATGACGCGCGCCGGGGCGCCTCGGCCCCGCTGAAACTGGCGAAGGCGGCGGATGCCGCAGGATGAGAACGAACGCAGCATTTCACGCGGTTCGCGCTCGGCTTAACGCGCTTTAGCGCGTTTTAGCGCGTTTTGTATAGCAGGCGCCGAATTCACTCGGCGCTCACAGCCGGCGCTCTATTGAACCGCCGGCCCGATCTTGTAGGTTTAGATTGACGAGAGGAAAGCGAATGTTTGGGCGGAACGAGGGGCGGCAGGGCATCACCGAAGAGGCCGTGCGCAAGGCATTGAGCACGGTGCAGGAGCCTGAGCTGCACAACGATCTGATCTCGCTGAACATGGTGAAGGACATTACCATCAGCGGCGCGAATGTGGGCTTCACGATTGTGTTGACAACGCCGGCTTGCCCGCTGCGCGCCGTGATGGAGCGCGAGAGCATCGACGCCATCAAACAGATGGTCCCCGGCGTGGAAGAGGTGAATGTGCGCTTCGACGCGCAGGTGCGCAGCGACAGCCGCATCGCCGGCAAGCTCAACATCCCGGTCAAGAATATCATCGCCATCGCCAGCGGCAAGGGCGGCGTGGGCAAGAGCACGGTCAGCACCAACTTGGCTGTGAGCCTGGCGCTGGACGGGGCTAAAGTGGGTGTGCTGGACGCCGACATCTATGGGCCGAACATCCCCATGATGTTCGGCTTGGACGGGCAGCCGAAGGTGGAAAATAACAAGATGGTCCCCTTCGAGGCGTATGGCGTGGAGGTCATCAGCATGGGCTTCCTCATGCCGGAGGGCGAGGCCGTGGTGTGGCGCGGGCCGATGCTGCACAAGGCCATCCAGCAGCTCTTCACCGATGTGCGTTGGGGCGAGCTGGACTACCTGATCGTGGACCTGCCGCCGGGCACGGGCGATGCCCAGCTGAGCCTGGCGCAGAGCGTGCCATTGACCGGCGGCGTGATCGTGACCGGGCCGCAGGCGGTGAGTGTGAGCGATGCGCGCCGCGGCGGTACGGCCTTCCAGCGCATGGACGTGCCCATCATTGGCGTGATCGAGAACATGTCGGGCGAGGTCTTCGGCAAAGGCGGCGGGCAGAAGGCGGCCTATGCCCTGGGCGTGGAGTACCTGGGCAGCGTGGAGCTAGACCCGCGCATACGCATGGGCGGCGACAGCGGCTCGCCCATCGTCGTGGAGGCGCCGGAGAGCGCGGCGGCGCAGGCCTTCCGCGAGCTGGCGCGCAAAATTGCGGCGCGCGTCAGCCTGATGGCGATCGGGCCTGACCCCGAACTGCGCATCCTATAGCAGCAGGCTCATCCTAAGAGCGCGGCGCCAGGGGCGGACCGGATGGGTCCGCCCCTCTTATTGAGCGGCGCGGGCAAGCCCTTCTGCCCGCACGCGTGACGGCTGCGCTTGGCGAAAAAACACGGCGGACTTCAATGCTGACTTTGAGTGAAAAACTTCTCTTTGTGTTCTTGGCGGCGGCCTCGGCTTTCTATGCTTTCCTGGGGTTCCGTGCGGTCTACCGTGTGATCCGGCGCGGCCAGAGCGGCGATGGCGCCTTCCCTGCCTGGCAAGAGATGGCACGACGCGCGGCGGGCGCGCTGCAAGAGTGGACGCTACAAGAATCGATCTGGAAGGCGCGGCGTACGACGAGCGTGTTTCACATCATGGTGGCGTGGGGCTTCGTCTTTTACTTCCTGGTCAACTTCGGCGATGTGTTGCAAGGGCTGTTTCCCATCACCTTCCTGGGCGAGGGGCTGCTCGGCGACCTCTATCGCCTGACGGCGGACTTAGTGACCGTGGCGGTGTTGGCGGGCATGGTCTATCTGCTGCTGCGGCGCTTTGTGTGGCGCAGCCGGGCGCTGAGCGTGCGCGGCGATGTCCTGCTCATGCAGCAAGCGCGGGACGGCATCCGTCGCGATTCGCTGATCGTGGGGCTGTTCATTCTGGCGCATGTGGGGTTTCGCCTGGTCGGCGAGAGCTTCGCCATCGCCCAGCATGGGCCGGACGTGTTCCAGCCGTTTGGCACGGCGCTCAGCATGGCGTGGGCTGGCTGGGGCGAGGGCGCGCTGGACGCGGGCCGGCACGGCGCGTGGTGGCTTGCCATCGGGCTGATCCTGGCCTTTATCCCGTACTTCCCTTATACCAAGCACTTTCATCTGATCATGTCGGGGGCCAATTTTCTGACCAAGCCCCAGCGCGCCTCCCTGGGCGCGCTCGCGCCGATTGACTTCGCGGATGAGTCGGTCGAGGAGTTCGGCGCAGCCCAGATCGAGCAGCTGCCTTGGCCGCGCTTGGTGGACGCCTACGCGTGCATCATGTGCAACCGCTGCCAGGACGTGTGCCCCGCCTATGTTACAGGCAAGGAGCTGTCGCCTTCCGCCCTGGAGATCAACAAGCGCTACTACCTCAACGCGCACCTGGACGCGCTGGCTGCGGGCGAGGCGTCGCCGCACACGCTGATGGACTACGCCATCACCGAGCCGGCGCTGTGGGCCTGCACGGCCTGTGGCGCCTGCGTGGACATTTGCCCCGTGGGCAACGAGCCGATGTTCGATATCATGGATATCCGCCGGCACGAGGTGCTGACGGAGAACCGCTTCCCCGCCGAGCTGAAGCAGGCTTTCCGCGGCATGGAGCGCAACGGCAATCCCTGGAACCTGAGCGCGGGTGACCGCACGGCCTGGGCTGCCGGGCTGGACGTGCCCACCGTGGAGGAGAACCCGACGGCGGAGCTGCTGTGGTGGGTGGGCTGTGCGCCCGCCTACGACCCGCGCGCACAGGCGACGGCGCGTGCCTTCGCCCAGGTGCTGGCGGCGGCGGGCGTCAACTTTGCCACACTGGGCGAGGCGGAATCCTGCACAGGCGACGCCGCACGTCGCGCGGGCAACGAGTACCTCTTCTACGAAATGGCGCAGGCCAACATTGCCACGCTCAACGCGGTGATGTTGGCGGAGGGAGGGCCGGCGCGCATCGTGACGACCTGCCCGCACTGTCTGCACACGCTGGGCAAGGAGTATGGGCAATACGGCGGCCATTATGAGGTGATCCACCACACGCAATTGTTGTCGGAGTTGGCCTCGGCCAAGAAAATTACCGTGTGCGCCGACGGCGACAGCCAGACGATCACTTTCCACGAT
>JBBSBO010000459.1:0-3373 GCA_038251215.1 Caldilineales bacterium | reverse complement strand
GACCGCGAGAGCGGCATGGTGCGCGTCGAGCGCGCCGTCGCCGCGGCCGATGCCGGGCAGATCATCAACCCGGATGGGCTGCGCAATCAACTGGAGGGCGGCATCGTGCAGTCCGCCGGCTGGACGTTGAAGGAGGCGGTGCAGTTCGGCCCCGAGGGCCTGGCGGGCGCAGACTGGGCGACCTACCCGGTGATCACCTTCCTGGAAGCGCCCAGCGTGGAGATCGTGCTGCTCGACCGGCCCGGCGAGCCGCCCCTGGGCGCGGGCGAGGCGACCGTCGGCCCGGCTGCCGCGGCGATTGCCAACGCCGTCTACGACGCGGTGGGCGTGCGTCTGCGCCAACTGCCCTTTACACCCGCGCTCGTGTTGGCGGCGCTGGCGGTGTGAGGCGTCATGCGTGAAACGTCATGCGTCATGCGTGAAACGTCATGCGTCATGCGTAAAATGTGACGCATGACTCGTGACTCTAACCCATGACGCATGACTTGTGACCTTATTACCATCCACTATTGAAAGCGAAAATATCCAATGGCATCTAAAATCCAGAGCGTAAAAGCAAAAGAAATTGTGGCCGAGCGCGGCCAGCTCAGCCTACGCGTGACGGTGACGACGGACGACGGCGCGGTGGGCGTGTCCACGCCGGAGTCGGGCGTCTCTACCGGCAGCTATGAAGCGGACTTCCTGTTGGACGGCGGCGAGCGCTATAAGGGATTGGGCGTGCGCAAGGCGGCGGAGGTGGTCAACACGGTGATCGCACCCGCGCTGATCGGTCTCGACGTGACGGCGCAGGGCGAGATCGACCAGGTGATGATCGACCTGGACGGCACGCCTAACAAGTCGAAGCTGGGCGCTAATTCCATCGTCGGCGTGTCGCTGGCGGCGCTCAAGGCCGGCGCGGCCGCCTCGAACCTGCCGCTCTACCGTTACATCGGCGGGGCCAACGCCGTCACGCTGCCCATCCCCATCGTGGGCATCGGCACGGGCGGGCGTTACCGCGACCCCGGCACGTCGCGCTGGTTCAAGCCCTCCTACGAGTTCTGCGCCTATGGCGCGGGCAGCTATGAGATGGCGCTGGAGTGGAGTTGGCGCTGCTCGCAGGTTGTGCGCCGTCTGCTGCGCGCCCGCTACCCGGACACCTACGCCGAGACTTACTACAGCAACAGCCTTGCCGGCGTGGTCCAGGATGACCGCCATCTGCTGGCGATCATGACGGAGGCCATTATCGAGTGCGGCTATGAGGGCAAGGTCGGCCTCTATTTCGACTGCGCCGCCGACTGCTATTACGAGCCGGATATCGACAAGTACGTGGGCGAGTTTATGCCCGGCGAGCGCACGCGCGACGAGCAGATCGCGCTGCTTAAGAGCTACGTGGAGGAGTTTCCCATCGTCTCGCTGGAAGACCCGCTGCACGAGGAGGATTTCGAGGGCCACGCCCTGGCGGTGCAAGAGTTGGGCATCGAGGTGGTGGGCGACGACCTCTTCACCACCAACATCGAGCGGCTGCGGCAGGGCATCGAGATGGGCGCGGCCAGTTCGATGGTGCTCAAGATCACGCAGGTGGGCACGGTCAGCGAGGCGCTGGCGGCTTGCCGCCTGGCGCTGGCCCACGGCTATAACGTACACCCGTGCGGCAGCCGCGGCGACCGCGACAGCATCGGCGACTTCGCCGTGGGGCTGAACGCCGGGCAGGTGCGCGCTGCCGAGCATAACCGGCTGCTGGACATTGAGGAAGACCTGGGCCGCGCCGCCGCCTGGCTGGGCAAAGACGCCTACAAGGGCGAGCGCAACCGCTACTAACGCCAGAGGGCGCAGAAAGGCGAGAGTATGATGCATGCCGAGCCTGCTGTCGACTGGAGGAATTTGTACCGCACCGGCGCCGTTGCCGCCATCCTGATGGCGCTCCTGGTGCCGGTGCAGGTGGCGATCTACCTGCTCTATCCGCCGCCGGTTGCGGTGGCGGATTTTTTCGCACTGTTCGAGCGGAACACACTGTTGGGGCTGCTCAGCTTGGATCTGATCTATCTGATCGACAACGCGCTGATGATCCCGATCTACTTGGCCGTGTACGTGGCGTTGCGTCGGGTTGCACCCTCGGCGATGCTGCTCGCGATGGCGATTGCCTTCGTAGGCTTGGCCGCCTATTACGCGTCGAACACGAGCTTCGAGATGCTGACGCTCAGCCGCCAATACGCCTCCGCGGGCGACGAGGCACAGCGCACTGCCCTCTTGGGCGCGGGGGAGGCAGCGCTCGCCACCTACAAAGGTACGGCTTTTAACGTGTATTATGTGCTGAATGGGATGGCGCTATTGATCATCGCGTATATCATGTTGCGTAGCGAGGCGTTCGGCCGAGCCGCAGCCTGGACGGCCCTCTTGGCGGGAATGCTGATGATTATCCCATCTACGGCGGGGGCGCTGGGCCTATACTTCTCGCTGCTGTCGTTGGCGCCCTGGGTCGTGTTGTTGATCTTCTTGGCCCGTCGCTTTCTTCAGCTTGCGGCCAATGCGCCGCACAGTTAACCGCTTCCCCGCGAATACGATCCCACGAATTCAAGGCGCAAATAGACAATAGGAAAGGTCAAAGGACCGAAGATGGAAGCTGTAGAATCCCGCAACAAACTCAAGCGCAGTTCGCCCGAAGCGCAGGGCATCGCCTCGGCGGCGGTGCTGGCCTTTGTTGAAGCCGCCGACCGCGACATCGATAGCTTGCACAGCCTGATGTTGCTGCGCCACGGCAAGGTCGTAGCGGAAGGCTGGTGGGCGCCGTATGCGGCGGAACTGCCGCATATGCTCTTTTCGCTGAGCAAGAGCTTCACGTCGTCCGCCATCGGCCTTGCGGTAGAAGAGGGCCGGCTGACGGTCGACGATCAGGTCCTCTCTTTCTTCCCGGATGAAGCGCCCGCCGAGGTGAGCGAGAACCTCGCCGCCATGCGCGTATGCGATCTGCTGACCATGACCACGGGCCACGGCGAGGACACGGTCGACCATCTGCGCGACAGCCGGGACGACAACTGGGTCAGGGCGTTTTTGGCGCGCGAAGTCACCTACGCCCCGGGTACGCACTTTCTCTATAACAGCGGCGCCACCTATATGCTCTCCGCCATCATCCAGAAGCTGACGGGGCAGACGCTGCTCGAATATCTGACGCCGCGCCTGTTGGAGCCGCTCGCCATCCGCGACGCCACGTGGGAGACTTGTCCACGCGGCATTAACACCGGCGGCTGGGGGTTGAACGTCAAGACCGAGGACATCGCGCGCTTCGGCCAGATGTACCTGCAAAAAGGCACATGGCACGCCAAGCGCATCCTGCCCGAGGCCTGGGTCAAGGAGGCGACGGCTTTTCACTCGGACAACCGCGGCAATACGACCAATG
>JBBSBO010000458.1:0-3377 GCA_038251215.1 Caldilineales bacterium | reverse complement strand
GCGCGCCAGTTCGGCTTCGTCCACCAGCAGCGTCAGCGAGCGGTTGGGCACGTCCAACTTGATCTCATCGCCGTCGCGCACCAGGGCAAGCGGGCCGCCGACCGCGCTTTCCGGCGCGACATGCAGCACGATCGTGCCGTAGGCCGTACCGCTCATGCGCGCATCGGAGATGCGCACCATGTCGCGCACGCCCTGCTGCAAGAGCTTTTGCGGGATGGGCAAGTTGCCCACTTCGGGCATGCCCGGCCCGCCGATCGGCCCGCAGTTTTGCAAAACCAGGATGTCCTCTTCCTTTACGTCGAGGTTGGGGTCATTGAGACGCGTGCGCAGATCTTCCATGCCCTGGAAGACCACGGCGCGGCCGCGGTGGCGCAGCAGTTGGGGCGACGCCGCAGCGTGTTTGATCACGGCGCCGTCCGGCGCGAGGTTGCCGCGCAGGATCGCCAGGCCGCCTTCGTCGAAGTAGGGGTTGTCGAGCGGGCGGATCACGTCGGGGTTGATGGTGTGGGCGTTGCGCACGTTCTCCGCCAGCGTATGGCCGGTGACGGTCAGCGCATCGCCGTGCAAGAGGGGCAGCAGCTGTTTGAGGACGGCGGGGATGCCACCTGCGTAGTGCAGGTCCTCCATCTGATATTTGCCGGTGGGGCGCAGGTTGGCGATCACAGGCGTGCGCCGGCTGATGCGGTCGAAAAGATCGAGCGGCAGGTCAATGTTCAGCCGTCCGGCGATGGCGGGCAGGTGGACGACGGCGTTGGTGCTGCCGCCGATGGCGCAGAGCAGCGTGATGGCGTTCTCGAAGGCCTGCTGCGTCATGATCTGGGAGGGGCGCACGCCCTCGCGCGCCAGTTCAACGATGCGCCGTCCGGTCTGCTCGGCGAGGCGCACGCGCTGCGCGTCGACGGCGGGGGTGGCGCCCACGCCGGGCAGGGCGATGCCGAGGCTTTCCAGCAGCGAGTTCATGGTGGAGGCCGTGCCCATCACCATGCAATGGCCCGGCCCGCGGAAGACGGCGTCCTCCGCCGCGCGGTAGGTCTCATCGGAGATGGCGCCGGCGCTGTATTCGGCGGTGAGGCGGCGGCAGTCGGTACAAGCGCCCACGATTTCGCCGCGGAAGTGTCCGTTGAGCGCCGGTCCGCCGGAGAGGACCATGGCGGGCACGTCGGCGCTACACGCGCCCATCACGGCGGCGGGCACGGTTTTGTCGCAGTTGACGAGGAGGACGACGCCGTCCATAGGCTGGCCTCGGATCATCTCCTCGGTGTCCATGGCGGCGAGGTTACGATAGAGCATGGAGGAGGGGTTCAGGTAGATTTCGCCCAGCGAGATGGTGGGGAACTCGAGGGGGAAGCCGCCCGCTTGCCACACGCCGCGCTTGACCGCTTCGGCCAATTCACGCAGGTGGACATTGCAGTTGTTGAGTTCGCTGTAGGTGTTGCAGATGCCGATCACCGGGCGCTGCATGTCGGCTTCGTCGTAGCCCATGGCTTTGGTGAAGGCGCGATGGGTGAAGCCGGCGACGTGCCCTTCGTTGAAGAAGGCGAGGCTGCGCGAGGCGACGGCTTCGGGTGACTTGGACTCCATTGTTGCTCCTCTTAGTCTTTGCTTCTGCCCAGTACAGGGTCAGTAGGTTTGCAGCAGATTGCCGGCGATGTAGTCGAAGTTGATGTCCGTGCCCAGGCCGGGGTCCTGCGAGATATGCACGAAGCCCTGGTCGTCCATGGGGTCGACGAGCGTATTCAGCCACGGCGCGGGCTGCTCGTAGTCGACAAAGGGATGCAGCAGGCCGCGCTCATAGAATTCGCCGGGCGTGGCCATGGCGCAGAGGGCGTGCAGATTGCCCACGCCGCCGCCATGCACTTCCATGCGCATGCCGAAGGCTTCCGCTAGGTGCGCGACCTTCATCAGGGGCGTGAGGCCGCCCAGGTCGCCCACGCCGCCGCGCACGATGTCACAGGCGCCGAACTTGATCCACTCGGCGCGCGTGTACATTTTGCCTTCAGCGGTTTCCGGCCCGCAGATAGGGAGCGAGGTGTTTTCGCATAGCCAGATGTAGGACGACATGCTATGCTCGTCCATCGGCTCTTCCATCCAGTAGTAGTCGAGCTTCTCCAGCTCCTTGGCGAGGTAGAGCGCTTCCTCGCGGCTGTAGTAGTGGAAGGGGTCGAGCATAACGGGGATGTCCGGGCCAAGGGCCTCGCGCACGGCGGCGCAGGCGGCGATGTCGCGTTTGGCGTTGGGCGCGCCGGGGATGGGCGGCTGCCAGGTGTGCAGCTTGAAGGCGGGATAGCCGCGCTCGCGGCTCCACAGGGCGAATTTGGCATAGGCTTCCGGCGTGTCCAGCCCGCCGGCGAGGTCATCTCCGCACATGGTGCTGGCATAGGCGGGAACCTTGTCGCGCGTTGCCCCTAGCAGGCGATGGACCGGCTGGCCCAGGGCGCGGCCCGCCAGATCCCACAGCGCCAGGTCGATCACCGTCAGCGCCTTGTCGGTGAGGGTTGCCAGGTTGAGGCGCTGGCGCTCCTTGAGCGCTTGCCACAGCCGCTCGCGGTAGAAGGGGTCTTGGCCGATTAGGATCGGCTTGATCTGGCCGTGCAGCGTGCCTTCCGGGATCGAGCCGAACGCATAGCCCTGAACGCCGGCGTCGGTGTGGATGGTGACGAGCGACTGGCGGGCGTCGTGCTCAGGGCCGGGATGGCCGTGCCCTTCGGAGTCGCGCACCGTGCCGGAGCGATAGGCAAAGACCTGGAGGGTGACATCCGTGATTTTCATGCGGCTATTCCTTGATTGGCTAAATGCGGGAAATACGGGAGATTCAGGCGGCTGAGGCTTATGATACCACAGGACGGGCGCTCAGCGGGCAGGGTAAAGCTTACCGCAGAGGCGCGAAGAACGCGAAGAGAAGCCAGCTGCGGTGAATCTCGTCTAGCGCGCGTCGAGGCGGGCGCGGCGCACGCTCTTGGCGGCCAGCGCGAGGAGGAGCAGTTCAAGCGTGAGCAGCGCCAGGGCAAGGAATGGCGGCGTCGCATTGCCGACCCCGTCGGCAGCCATGGACTGCACGAGGCGAGCATAGAGGCGGGGAATATATTGGGCGAGTAGCCGTCCGCTTGCGAGGAGAAGGACAGCCAGCGCCGCGGTGGCGGCCAGCATCGTTTGTTGCGCTTGGGCCGCGCCGCGGGCGCGCAAGGAGCAGAGCGCGCCCAGCGTGGCGGCGACTGTCGCCACGAGCAGGCTCAAGCCGCCCACGTGGAGGAGGGCAAGCAGCGGGAGGGCGCTGGGCGTGCCGAGGAGGGCGAGCGTACCCGCGCTCAGCGCCAGGGTGAGCAGCGTCAGCGCCCAGGCATAGGCGGCGACCGCACCCATTTTGCCCAAGAAAATGG
>JBBSBO010000457.1:0-3386 GCA_038251215.1 Caldilineales bacterium | reverse complement strand
TCAAAATGTTGCTCCAACTCCGCAGACATGGCAAACACATCGTCCCATGGCAAGTCACACAAAGTGATAGGAGCGGCATCGCCAATTGGCTTGAAATCTCCCCCGTGCGGATATTGTTCGACGATAGGACTCTCAGTCAGGAGAGCCAGAACAATACCTCTGCCTCCATAAGACTTCGGCCCACATAGGTCGACGACCAGCCACTGACCAAAGTTAAAGCGAATGACGCTCGCCCTATTCCTGTTTTTAGGCAACGTCAGCGCACAGCGCGTATCCTGCGGCCCACTGACGCCGAGCAGATCCATGCAGCGACGCAAGAAGTCAAAAGCCCATTCCGCCTCGGCGCGGTCAACGAATATCTGTGCGAAGAACGGATGCAGTTCTGCCGCCGGCGTATCCGATGAACCTTCTGCCGCATGGAAAGTGGCTGAGCTTGACGTCGGTATATTGTCGTGCGCCTGCGTGTCGCTGACTTGGCCAGGTTTGGTGGGTTCATCCATAGCAGAATAGCCTCATAGGTTAAATGACTAGACGAAGAGAGTGCTAGTGATTGGCACCTCGCTAGATACCAAGAGCCTGTCAATTATATCCTCGTCATCCTATCCCTCCAGCGAATCCATTTCGTCGGTCTCGCCTTCCTCGTCGGCGACGCCTGTCGTATCCGCGTCGGGGGGCGCGGCGCGCGCGCTGGCGAGCGTATCCACCGCCTCGGAGCTGAGTGAGGCCGGCTCCGCCGCGCCGTCGCCCAGCTCCTCCGGCCCGGCGAGCGCGGCGTCGGCCGCGTCCGCCGGCGCGGCGACGGGGCGCGGCCAGCGGCTCGTGATCGACCCCAACACCGTCAGGTCGTCCAACGCCAGCGCTGCGACCTCCGCCTGGGTCGTCTCGCCGCCGTTACCTCCGTCAAGCGGACCGTCGGCCCCCGGCGAGAGTTCCGGCTCCTCCAGCAAACGCGACTCCGCCACCGCGGGCAGACGCTGCAGACGCGCATAGATCTCTGACAAAGCGTTGCCCATCTGCGTCGTACCCAGCGCGCGCCGCACCGGCGTGTCGGACGACTCCCACAGGCGCTTGAGCGCGGCAAAATCCCACTCCGCCACCACCACGCCCTCGCTGTGCGGGCCGCCCATCTCCACCAGCACGCCGTTGAAGCGCGGCGTCAACTCCTGCGGCGCAAAGATGGCGGACTTGCCCACATAGCCCGGTTTTGCGCGCCCGCCAAAAGCATTGCGCCCCACCAGGAAGCTCGAGACGGCGAAAAGTTGGTTATCCTGCATACGCGCCAACATCCCGGAGCGCACCTTGTGATACATGGCAAGGTCGCTGCACGCCGCCGGCGTGACCAACAGGTCCGCGCCCTGGTAGGCCAAGAGCCGCCCCACCTCCGGGTAGAGCACATCCCCGCCCAGGATCACGCCCACGCGACCCACCGCCGTGGGGATGACATCCCACGTGCTGCCGGGCTGCGCCAGATCGACGTCCGCCGGATGCAGCACCACCTTGGCCTGAGTGCCCAGGAGTTGACCTTGCTCGTCGAAGACCGCGGCCAGGTTGCGCACCACGCCGTCCACCGGGTCCGGCAGATAGGCGCTGGGCGCGATCAAGGTCACGCCGAATTCGCGGGCCAGGCCGCCGTACACGTCGACATAGGCGCGCCACACATCCGGTCCCGCTACGTCCAGCAGCGCCGCCAAGCTGCGCCGCAGGTCTGCCTTCAGGTAAGCGCCCAGCCGGCCAGACAGACGCCCGACCATCTGCTGCCACAAAGTCGCGTGCTTTTGCTCGGCTGCGTCCGCCCGCTTCAAGAGCGTCGAGCGGAAATCACCCAGCATGGGCGGCGTCAACATCAGCCCGCCCAGCTCGGGAAAAACGACCAAGCGCGCGCCCTTGTTGGCGGCGACGCGCAGAAAGCGGCGCAGAGTCTCGCGATGCTCGTCCTGTGAGTTCGGCAAGTGCATCCGCTGTTGGATGCACGCCACGATCAGCGAATCCAAGGGGCTTCTCCTGGGTAATCAGCAGTGATCAGCGCTCCGGGGAAATCGAATGCGAGCGGCAAAGGGCATGGCAGGCGGCAAGTCCAGTCTACCACACGGCGGCGCGGGCGGGGTAATTCTCGCGTGATGCCGAATATTTGGGCGCCACAAATTTGACCGCAGGCACCCCGCCTGATATACTCCTCCAACAGTTGGTCAGAGGCCTTCACGCCCCCATCGTCTAGAGGCCTAGGACACAGGCCTTTCAAGCCTGTGACAGGGGTTCGAATCCCCTTGGGGGTACCAAACGAAGTGGCGCGGATCCTTGCGCAGAATGACAGGAAGGTCGGCTGACCTTCCTGCTTTTTTTGATTGGTTCGACTGGGATCATCCCTGGCATGAGCACCCGCCAACGCATCTACCGCACGCATGTCATCGTCCTGCGCCGCCGCGATTTTGCCGACGCCGACCGCGTCCTCACGGTCTTCACGCCCGGGGCCGGCAAACAGGAGTTCATCGCGCGCGGCATCCGCAAGACCGCCAGCCGCAAGGCCGGCCACCTCGAACTCTTCACACATAGCAGCCTGATGGTCGCCCGTGGCCGCACCTGGGACGTGATCACCGAGGCCGTCACCGTCGAGAGCTTTCGCCACATGCGCGCCAACCTCGACCGCATCGGTCAAGCCAGTTATGTGGCCGAACTCGTTGACCGCTTCACCGAAATCGACAACGAAAACGAAGCGCTATGGGACTTGTTGCTGATCGCCCTGCGTGAACTCGACGCCTCCGCGGCCCAGCCGGATTTCGACGCCCGCCTGCTCCTGCGCTGGTTCGAGCTGCACCTGCTCTCCATCAGCGGCTTCCAGCCACAACTGTTCCATTGCCTCAACTGCGACAAACCACTTGAGCCGGTCACCAACTTCTTCACGCTGCAAGGCGGCGGCATGCTTTGCTCGGATTGCGCGGCGGCGGCGCCCGATGCGGAGCCGATTGAGGTCGACGTACTCAAGGTGTTGCGCCACTTACAGCGCAACATGTGGGAGGCCCTGCGCGAGCTAAGCGTGCGCCCGGCCATCCTGCAGCGGGTCGACGCCCTGCTCTACCGCTACCTGCTTAGCGTACTCGAGCGCCACCTGAAGTCCGTGGACTTTCTGCGCCGCCTGCAAGCCCTCAGCGCCGCCGATCAAGCCGCGCTGCGCGCGGCCGGCCCGCCCCCTTCCCAATAAATCCGCCCCTTATCCTGAGTTGGAGCCTGCCCCATGCATATTCGCGAATATCAACAGTGGCTAGAGAAATGGGACCGAGAACGCACCTGGGACCGTGTGCTGCTCAGCCACACGCTGCTGCACGCGATGGAGGAAATGGGCGAGGTCAGCCGCCACGTGCAGGCGTTCGAGGGCTATCGCCCGCTCGACC
>JBBSBO010000456.1:0-3388 GCA_038251215.1 Caldilineales bacterium | reverse complement strand
CGAGCCGCTGGTCAACGGCGAAGAGGGGCGCAAAGTCGTGGAGATGTTCACGGCCATCTACCGCTGCCAGCGCGACGGCGTGCCCATCAAGTTCCCGCTGGCCCCGGAGACGGGCCGCGACGACTACGACGGGCGCCGCAGTTATACGCCGCTAAGCCGCCGCGAGTAGGAATAAAAACAGCCGCGCCGCTCACTCGCGATAGTGGGCGCCGCGGCTTTCTTTGTTCTGCCAGGCCGCGTCCGCCACGACGATGGCCGTGCGCACGGCGTTGCGCAGGCCGATCAACTCGTCGGTGAGGCGCGTCTTGCGGTAGAAGCGCTCGATCTCGAAGTTGAGCTGGCGCAGCTCGCGCCCGGCGCGCGACAGCCGGTATTCCGTACGCACCAGCCCCACGTAATTCCACATGATATTCTTGATCGAACTCATGTCCTGGCTGATCAGCGCCGGGTCGGGGTCGTACTCGCCCGTATCCTGCCAAGGCGGGATGTCCGCCGCGTCGTGCAACGCGGCGTCGGGCAGTTGCTCGAGGATATCGCGCGCGGCGCGCTCGCCGTAGACCAACCCCTCCAGCAGCGAGGTGCTGGCGAGCCGGTTCGCCCCGTGCAGGCCCGTGCAAGAGACTTCGCCCACGGCGTAGAGATGTTGATGCGAGGTGTGGCCCCAGTCGTCCACCCACACGCCGCCGCAGAAATAGTGCGCGGCGGGCACCACCGGCACGAGGTCGCGCGTGATGTCGACGCCGTACTCCAGGCAGCGCGCGTGGATCGTGGGGAAGTGCGCCAGGATCTCGGCCTGCGGCACGTAGCTGCGCAGGTCCAGATAGACGTTGGGTACGTCGTGCTTGAGCATCTCGCGGTGGATGCCGCGCGCCACCACGTCGCGCGGGGCGAGGTCCTTCCACTCCGGCGCGTAGTGTTGCATAAAGGGTTCGCCCGCCGCGTCGACCAGACGCGCGCCGGCTCCGCGCACGGCCTCTGAGATCAAGAAGCGCGCGGCCTGGCGGCTGTAGAAGCACGTGGGGTGAAACTGCACATATTCGGCGTTGATGATGCGCACGCCCGCGCGCCAGGCCATGCCGATGCCGTCCCCGCGCGAGCCTGCCGGGTTGGTGGTGCGCAGGAAGATCTGGCCCAGGCCGCCGGACGCCAACACCGTCTTGCGCGCCAGAATGCGCTGCACCTCGCCCGTCGCCTGGTCAAAGACATAGGCCCCCACGCATGTGCGTTCGTCATAGACCGCCAGCCGGTTGCGCGCGTGGTGCGACGGCGTGAGCAGCTCCACCGCCGTATGGCGCGTGAGCAGGGTGATGTTGGGGTGGCTGCGCACGGCGTTGAGCAGCGCGATCTCGATGGCCTTGCCCGTGGCGTCCGTGGCGTGGATGATGCGCGGCAGGCTGTGCCCGCCCTCCAGCGCCAGCGAGAGCGCCCCGCCCGGCGTGCGGTCGAAGCCGACCTCTACCCGCTCCAGCAGGATGCGGCGCAGCACATCCGGCCCGATCTCCGCCACGATCTGCACGGCGCGCGGGTTACAGCGCCCGTCGCCGGCGCGCAGGATATCCTCCGCCAGCAACGCCGGCGAGTCATCCTCGCCCCGGTAGATGATGCCGCCCTGCGCCCAATAGGTGTTGCTGTCTTCCGGCTGGGCGGCGCGCGTCACCACCATGACGGAGATGCCCGCGTCGGCGAGGACCAGGGCCGTGGTCGCCCCGGCAATGCCGCTGCCGATGATGAGGACGTCAGTTTGCAGATGGTCAGGCATGGGCGGCGATCCCCCGTTATGAACCAGGATGTCTACTGTGCGTGATGGAGCGGCGTATGGGAGCGGCGTTGGTCACTGCATACGTTACCACAGGCAGGCCGCCGCGGGCTAGAGCGCGATCCAAGGGCATGCGCTGGGCGCGATTTTCACCCGCCCCGCCTGCGGGTATAATTGAGTACACATGCAATGATTCAGCTACCAGGAGGCTGCCCCATGATCGAACGATTGCTCGCCCTTTGGCCGATCCGCTTGCCGCAGCCCGTTTTGGCCGGCGACGGCTGCGCCGCCGCGCCGCGCCCACCCGCGCCGGATGCAAGCTGGACGCTCTTTGCCGGCGACTCCGGCTCCGGCGGCAAGGAAACCGTGCGCGTGACGCGCCGGCGACGGCCTACCTCCGCGCCGGGCGAACGCGAGCGCGCCGACGCCCCGCACCGTGAGTCAGGCGGCAGGCAGAGCGCGCCGCCGCCCACAGGCGGCGGCTTTAGCGGAGGCTCCGGCGGCGGAAGCAGGCCGCCCGCGCCCGGCGGATCCGGGCTGGGCTTCCCCATGCCGGGCGGCAAGATGGGGCTGCCGACGATTGTGCTGATGATCATCATCGTGGTGGGCTATTTCCTCTTCGGCGGGCAAGGCGGCGGCGACACCGGCGGCGGCAATGTCGTACAAGTCGCGCCGACGCAGGCCGCGGCCGGGCAGCCGGGGCCGGCACAGCCCGCTGCGCCGACCCGCGCACCCGCCGGCGTGCCGGTCGCCCTCGCCACGGCCGCGCCGGGCGAGAAGTGGACAGTGATGCTCTATCAAGACGCCGACGACCAGGTGCTGGAACAGGATATTTTCGTCGACCTCAACGAGGCCGAGCGCGCCGGCTCCAGCGCAGCCGTGCAAGTGGTCAGCCAGATCGACCGCTTCCGCGGCGGCTTTCAGGGCGACGGCAACTGGACCTCTACCAAACGCTTCTATGTGACGCAGGACGACGACCTGCGCGCCTTGCACTCGCAGGAGATCGCCGACCTGGGCGAGGTCAATATGGCGGACGGCCAAAGCCTGGTCGACTTTGTGACCTGGGCCATGGACGCCTACCCCGCCGACAAGTACGCCCTGATCCTCTCCGACCACGGCATGGGCTGGCCCGGCGGCTGGAGCGACCCCACCGCCTCCGGCGCGTACCAGGCTAACGTACCCATCAAGGAGCGCCTGGGCGACCAGCTTTTCCTCGACGAGTTGGACGCGGCGCTGGGCGAAATTCGCCAACGCACCGGCCTGGACAAGTTCGAGCTGATCGGCCTGGACGCCTGCCTGATGGGTCACTTGGAGGTATTCAGCGCGCTGGAGCCGCACGCCCGCTACGCCGTCACCTCGCAGGAGACCGAGCCGGCCCTGGGCTGGGCCTATGCCGCTTTCCTCGACAAGCTGAACCAGAACCCCAACGTGGGCGGCGCCGAGCTGAGCCGCTATATCCTCGACAGCTACATCGAGGACGACGAGCGCATCGTCGACGACCAGGCCCGCGCCGAGTTCGTGGGCGGCGGGCGCGGGCTGTTCACGCAGGCGCCCTCCGCCAGCCAACTGGCGAGTCAGTTGGGGGCCAACGTCACCCTCTCCGCCGTGGATCTGTCCGCCGTGCCGCAACTG
>JBBSBO010000455.1:0-3391 GCA_038251215.1 Caldilineales bacterium | reverse complement strand
GCGCGACCCCCTCTTTAATACTATAACCCCCGCGCGGGGGGCTTGCGCGGGGGGGTGGGGGGGGGCCCGGCCCCCCCACCCCGCCCCCGCTGATGCCGTCGCCAACATGCGCGTGATTGACGACATCTACACCGCCGCCGGCCTACATCTGCGCGGCGCGTAAGGTCACCATCATCAGGCGACGCGCCCGTTTGAGCTTGCGCCCTCACCCTGCTATGATGGGCGGCGTACATCCCAACCATCATCAGCCGCGAGGAAAAACCATGGTAGACAAGAAAAGCGAAGACAAATCGAAGGAACTGCCCGCGCCCTGGCAGCAAATTCAATCGGCCATCTGGCTGGTTGGCATTGCCATCCTCTTCTGGCAGGGCTGGTGGTGGCCCGGCATTCTCATTCTCGCCGCCCTCAGCGGCCTCACACAAGCGGGCATCCAACTCTACGTGAACCGCGGCCAAGAACAAGCTGCCATCGAGACGACCCGCGCAAAGCTTCTGCCGGCGACATGCCCTAGTTGCGGCGCGCCTATTTCCGCCTCCACCGTCCACTGGACTGGCGCCAACACAGCCTCCTGCCCCTACTGCAACGCCAACATAAAAGTGACCGAACTTGCCTAATTTTGGGGCCTGGCTTTGTCGGTATTCATTTCCTTAAGCTAAGTGCATAATGGCCCGGTATGTGTTCAACTTCTACGCATAGTAGCATGTCAAGAAATTAATCTATAGACTGATTTCGGGAGGGGCAAATGCTCAAAACGGCGTTGTTCTCTAGCCTCAAAATCTTGCTGCTAGCTTTCGTGGCGATATTCCTTACCATATATGCCGGACGATTCATACACCTCAATCCAGCCTTGCAGCCTGCGCCGGAAGCGCAGCAGATGACTGCGCTAATGTTACTTGTGGTGCAACTAATATTGTCGGTCTTGTTATACTTTGCCGCCGTCAAGTCCGACTTTGGTGGTTGGCGGCTATATCTGGCGCTATTGTGCGTTTATTTCGGCCTCCATGTGATCATGGCGAATATCGAGGCGTTTATCTTCATCACGGCCCTCGCCCCGCTCACTCGCGGCGATGTGTTTATGATCATGCTTAAGGACCTCTTCGTTATCCCCCTCTATCTCGTCGCGCTCGTTTTGCTTGTCGGACGTTGGCGAACGCCCGCTACAGCGAACCCACGCCCGCTTGCAGAAATCCTGAACCGTCAGTTGCTGTGGAAAGTGATTCTTCTGGCGTTGATCTATCCGGCAATCTACTTTGGCTTTGGGCGCATGGTCGCATGGCAGTTTGCCGCAGTGCGCGAATACTATGCCACGACGACAATCGTCAACAGCCAACTCCTTCTGACCCTGATCCAGATCATGCGCGGCGCCCTTTGGGTGGGCTTCGGTTTACCCATCTTCCTAATGTTTCGGTCGGATCGTCGCGCTATTGTGTTCTCGGCGCTCTTCTACAGTATTCTCGCGTCCGTATCGCTCCTGATCCCAAATTCGTTTATGCCTACAGCCGTGCGCATCCCGCACCTAATTGAACTCGCCACTTCTATGTTGGTTTTCGGGCTGCTGGTCGGTGTTGTAATGATGGAATGGAAGCTGTTCGCACCGCTCGTAGGCCTGTCAAAGCCATTATCCGGCCATGGACACGTATAGCTCTGCGCTGCCCGCATTGATATCGGGGACAATAAACGCCGCAACAGTGCTAGACCGCCCCATACGGCGTGCGAGTTCGTGCGAAGTGAAGATCTCTACATCCCGACTTTGGTGCGCAATGTCACTATGGCCCGAGCCGAAGTGCCAGACGGTTTGCGGCGGCGCATGATTCAAGCCCTTCAGTGAAATTCAGTCCTCAACCCATAGGAGCTTTCGCATGGCAAATACCGAATGGTTTCTGCACGACCGGCTAGGCATGTTCATCCATTGGGGCATCTACTCCCTGCCCGCGCGCCACGAATGGATCAGGAACCGCGAGTTAATCTCCGACGAGGACTACCAGAAATACTTCGACCATTTCGACCCGGACCTCTACGACCCGTCCGCCTGGGCGCAGATCGCACACGACGCCGGCATGAAATACGCTGTCCTCACCAGCAAGCATCATGACGGCTTCTGCCTGTGGGACAGCGCGCTCACCAACTACAAAGCGCCCAACACGCCCGCCGGCCGCGATCTGGTCGGCCCCTGGGTGCAGGCCTTCCGCGGCGAGGGCCTTAAGGTCGGCTTCTACCACTCGGTCATCGACTGGCATCACCCCGAATTCCCCGTCGACGGCCTGCACCCCATGCGCGAAAACCTCGCCTTCCGCGAGGCCGCCAAGGATCGCGACATCCGCCGCTACGCCGAATACCTGCACGGACAGACGCGCGAACTGCTCACGCGCTTCGGCAAGATCGACGTGATGTGGTTCGATTTTTCCTATTCCGGGCGCGATTGGGGCTGGTCAAAGGGCAAGGGCAAAGAGGACTGGCAATCCGAAAAACTGCTCAACATGGTGCGCGAACTTCAGCCGGGCATCCTCGTCAATGACCGCATCGAGATGGAACCGGACTTTCGCACGCCGGAGCAATACCAGCCCTCAGGCAGGCTGATGGTAGACGGCAAACCGGTTTTGTGGGAGGCCTGCCAAACGCTCAACGGCAGTTGGGGCTACCACCGCGATAACCTAGACTGGAAGTCCAGCGAAATGCTGGTCAAGATGCTGGTCGATACCGTCTCCAAAGACGGCAACCTGCTGCTCAACGTCGGCCCCAACGCCCGCGGCGAATTTGAGCCGAAAGCCATGCAGCGCCTGCGAGACCTCGGCGCGTGGATGCGTCTACACGGCCGCGCCATCTACGGCTGCGGCCCAAGCGACTTCACGCCGCCGCCCGACTGCCGCTTCACGCAGAACGGCAACCGGCTCTATCTGCACATGTTCGATTGGCCCTTTGGTCACGTGCATCTCCCTGGCTTAGCGCAGCGCGTGGCATACGCCCAACTGCTCAGCGACGGCTCGGAGATCCTGATGCGCACCATCGACCCGCATCAGCCCGCCCAGAACACGACCATGGGCGGCATCAGCGCCGACACGCTCACCCTCGTTCTGCCCGTACAGAAACCGGACACGCCCGTGCCCGTCATTGAACTTTTCCTCAAGGACTGACTTCGCTAGAAGCAAATGGGGCGCCGGTACACGTAGGCCGGCGCCCCATCAAGTCTATCACAACGCTCACACTCGCTCGACGTCTTCACCCACAGCCGCGCTCGATGGAGCCGGCGACGCGCTAGGCGGATCGCTGCGCAGCGCCCGCACGCGAATCTCGTCGAACTTGTCGCTCAGCGAGGCGATACGCGCCTCCATCGCCGGGTCCGGCGTCAGATCCTTCGTCGCATGGTAATAAGCGCTCACCATCGCGATCATGG
>JBBSBO010000454.1:0-3394 GCA_038251215.1 Caldilineales bacterium | reverse complement strand
CCTTCGACCCGGGCAAGCCGGAACTCGTGCCGGTGCTGGCCGAGACCTGGAACGTAGCCGAGGACGGCGACAACTGGAAGCTGACCTTCAACCTCAACCCGGCGGCCATGTTCGCCAGCGGCAACCCGGTCACGGCGGATGACGTCGTCTTCTCGTGGAACCGTGCCATCGACATCAACAAGTCGCCGGCCTTCCTGCTCACCGAAGTCTGCGCCATGACCAAAGACAGCGTCGTCGCCGTTGAGGCGGGCGTCGTCGAGCTGACCATCCCCAATACGGTCAGCCCGCAGGTCTGCCTATCCGTGCTCACCTTCACCACCGCCGCCGTCGTCGAGAAGGCCGCAGTCGAGCCGAACATGGGCGACGACATGGGCGAATCGTGGCTAAACGATAACTCCGCCGGCAGCGGCCCCTACACGCTCAATCGCTGGGATCGCAGCGTGAGCATCACGCTCGACGCCGACGCCAACTACTGGATGGGCACGGCTCCTGCCATGAAGCGCGTCATCATCAAGAACACATCCGAGCTAGCCAACCTGCAAGCCGCCATTGAAACCGGCGACACCGACATCGTCTTCGATCTGGGTACGGAACAGTCCGCTGCACTCGAGGGCAACCCCGACGTCTCTCTGGTGCGCGGCCTTTCGCTCATCCTCACCTACGTCGGCATGAACGCCACCGAGCCGCCGCTGGACAATCCGGACGTGCGCGAAGCCATCCGCTACGCCATCAACTATGACGACATCATCACCCTGCTGGGTGGCAACGCCGAACTGGTGCAGGAGATCATCCCCATCGGCTTCCTGGGCCACACGGGCAACAACCCCTTCACGCAGGACATCGCCAAGGCCAAGGAACTACTCGCCGGCGCCGGCGTAGCCGAAGGGACCGAGATCAACTTCATCGTCCCCACCAGCACCGCCCCCGGCGGCATCGAGTGGTCCACCCTCGCCGCCAAGATCCAGTCCGACGTCGAGCAGATCGGCCTCAAGCTCAACATCCAGCAGCTGCAACAGTCGGAGCTGCTCAACATCTACCGCGCGCAAGACGGCCAAATGATCTTCATGAACTGGAGCCCCGACTTCCCGGACCCGGACGGCAACGCCACGCCCTTCTCGTCCTATGAGGCGCGCTCGTTGGCTTGGCGCAACGAGTGGAACGACCCCAAGGCCATCGAGTTGAGCAAGCAGGCCGCCGTGGAACTTGACAATGACAAGCGCGTCGAACTCTACGCCGAGCTGACCGACTACGTGCAGCACAACGGCCCCTATGTCATTCTCTACCAGCCCACGCGCGTGTTCGGCCTGCGCAACGACATCCAGGGCTTCATCTACGACCCGAACGATTCGCCCAACATCAGCTTCTGGCTGATCAACCGCTAGCCAAGATTTAACACCCGGCGAGGTGCAGGGGCGGGCAACATGACAGGCCCGCCCCTGCACCCTGCCTACACCCGCACTAGAAGCATGGCGCCACATAGATGACTCGATTCATTATCCGCCGCCTGGGAGGCCTGCTCTTCGTCCTAGCGGGCGTCTCCATCCTCACCTTCTTTCTGGCGCAAGTGGTCCCCGTCGACCCGGCGGCGTCCGCCCTCGGCTCTAACGCGCGCGAAGAACAGATCGAAGCCTATCGCCGACAGATGGGCCTCGACCGGCCCGCCGCCATCCAATATGTGACTTACGTGCAGCGGCTGTTGCGCGGCGACCTGGGCAACTCCATCCGCACGCGGCGCCCCGTGATCGCGGACCTGCGCGATTATCTGCCCGCCACCCTAGAGTTAACCCTCGCAGCGATGCTCTTCACGATCACCGTCGGGCTGCCGCTGGGCATCGCCGCGGCCCTGCGACGCAATACCTGGGTCGACGGTTCGGCGCGCCTCCTGGCCTTGACGGCAGGGGCCATGCCCATTTTTTATGTTGGACTTGTCCTTCTCGGCATATTTTATCGCCAATTGCAGTGGCTGCCCGGCCCGGGCCGGCTGGATCCCACCTTGCAGCCGCCCGCACACATCAGCGGGCTGTACATCGTGGACTCCCTGCTGACGGGGAATTGGACCACGCTGCGCAACGCTTCCGCCCACCTCGTGCTGCCCGCCATCACGCTCGGCGCCTATTCCACCGCCGTGCTGCTGCGCATGACGCGCTCCTCCATGCTGGAGATGCTGGGGCAGGACTACGTGCGCACGGCGCGCGCCAAAGGGCTGGGCGAGCGCACGGTGGTCGGGCTGCATGTCTTTAAGAATGCGCTGCCTCCCATCCTCACCATCATCGGCATCCTCTTCGGCAGCCTGCTCAGCGGCGCGGTGCTGACCGAGACCATCTTCAACTGGCCCGGCATCGGGCGCTATGCCACCACGTCCGTCACCACGCTGGACTATCCGGCGGTGATGGGCGTCACCCTTGTCGCCGCCGTCATCTACCCTGTTATGAACACGCTCGTCGACATCAGCTACTCGC
This sequence comes from Caldilineales bacterium, assembly GCA_038251215.1. Lineage (GTDB taxonomy): Bacteria > Chloroflexota > Anaerolineae > Caldilineales > Caldilineaceae > JASGTU01. The sequence goes on along the minus strand of JBBSBO010000454.1, from coordinate 935 downwards.
TGATCGACCCGCGTGTCCGCATAGACTGAGCCACGCCATGCCTGCGCCTGCCGCCGTTCCAATCATCCCCGAAGCCAAATCGCCGCGCACGCTCTTTATCCAGCGCTTAGGCAAAGAGAAGCTCGCCATCTTCGGCCTGGTCGTGATCGTCGTTTTCGCTACGATCGCGCTGCTGGCTCCCTGGCTGGCGCCCTACGATCCGCTCTACCAGAATATCTCCGACAGCATGGCCCCGCCCTCGGCGCAGCACTGGATGGGAGCCGACAAGCTGGGCCGCGACACGCTCAGCCGGCTGCTGTATGGCGCGCGCATCTCGCTGGTGACCGGCCTCGGCGTCGTCGTTTTGGCGAGCGTCACGGGCACGCTGGTCGGCGCCTTCGCCGGCTATGCGGGCAAGTGGTGGGATGAAGGGCTGATGCGCGTGACCGATATTTTCTTCGCCTTCCCCAGCCTGATCCTGGCGATGGCGATCGCTGGCGCACTCGGCCCCAGCCTGCGCAACGCGCTGATCGCGGTGGCGGCGGTGACGTGGCCCATCTACGCCCGCCTGGCGCGCGGCCAGGTGTTGATCCTGCGCCGCCGCGACTTCGTGGTGGCGGCGCACGCCACCGGCGCGGGCCATCTGCTCATCCTGCGCCGCCACCTCTTCCCCAACATGCTCTCGCCGCTGCTGGTGCAAGCCAGCTTCGACATGGGCGCCACGATTCTGTCGGTGGCGGGGCTATCGTTCATCGGCTTCGGCGCGCAGCCGCCCACACCGGAGTGGGGCGTGATGATCAGTGAGGGGCGCAACTACATCACCACGCAGTGGTGGCTCACCTTCTTCCCCGCCATGGAGTCCTTGGCCTTGAGCACCTTCTTACACGAGGAACAGCGGATCTCAATTCCCATGAATTACACCGTAGGCAAGCCAAATAAGGTCGACGAGGGGCGGG
>JBBSBO010000453.1:0-3401 GCA_038251215.1 Caldilineales bacterium | reverse complement strand
GCCAGCGCCTCATGCGAGAAGAAGGCCTGGTGCGCGGTCACGATTACGTTGGGAAAGGTGAGCAGCCGGGCGAAGACATCGTCCTGCACCACCTGGTCGGATAGGTCCTGAAAGAACAGCTCGTCCTCTTCTTCATATACGTCAATCGCCAGATAGCCGATCTGCCCCGACTTCAGCCCCTCGATCACGGCCGGCGTATCCAACAGTCCGCCGCGGCTGGTGTTGACCAGCATCATGCCGCGTTTGAGTTGGGCAATTGTGGCAGCGTTGATCAGGTGATGCGTCTCCGGCGTCAGCGGCACGTGCAGCGTGATGATGTCCGCCAGGCCGAAGAGTTCGGCCATGTCGGTGTAGCGCACTACGTCTGCCAAGCTCGGATTGGGATATAGATCATACGCCAGCAGCGTACAGCCGAAGCCGCTCAGCGCCCGCGCCACGTTGGCCCCGATCTTGCCCGTGCCCAGGATGCCCACCGTCTTGTTGTGCAGCTCGAAGCCCTGTAGGCCTTCCAACTCGAAGTTGTTCTGGCGCACGCGCTGATGGCCGCGGTGGATGCGCCGCGCCAGCATCAACATCAGGCCGACCGTAAACTCCGAGACGGCGCTGGGTGAATAGGCGGGCACGCGCGCCACGGTGATGCCATGCGCCTCCGCCGCCGCCAGGTCGATCTGGTTGTAGCCGGCGCTGCGCGTGGCGATCAGGCGCGTGCCGCCCGCCGCCAGCGCCGCCATCACCTCGGCGTTGACGTCGTCGTTGACAAAAACCGAGACCGCCGGGTATCCCGCCGCCAGCGGCGCGGTGAGCGGGTCCAGGTGCGTTTCGTAGTAGGTGAGTTCGTGCCCAAAAGCCTTGTTGCCGGCGTCGAGCGAACGCCGGTCATAGGGTTTGGCGCTGAATACGGCGACTCGCATGGTCTGACCTTTCTCCCACTGGGATATACCCCCCAATTGAAAATGGGCCGGACAGAACGCCATTGTTCTGTCCGGCCCATTAAACGGCGAAGAACGCAGCGACGCCCGCACTCACAGGCCGGGCCTCGCGCGCTACGACACCTCGTAATAAGCCACGTTCTCTTGCTGGGCCTGCACGCGTGTGGCGCGGCGCAGGGCCAGCCCCCAACTGCTCAGAGCGACGCCCGCCAAGAAGATGGCGCCCGCCACCAAATACGCCAGCAGCTGCGGCCACAGGATGATCGCCAGCGCCAAGAGCATCAGCGCCACGCCCGGCCCAAACACGAGCCACCAGGATTGGTTGATCCAGCGGCGCGCGTCTCCGCCAAAATGGACAAACGTCTGCGCACGGTTAAACATATCTAACCTCCGACCGCCTTGTCTGCGGCCTAGTCATTCCCGGTAAATCTAGTCGCGGCGACCCAACAGGATCGACGCATAGTAGAGCAGCGTCATCACCGACTGCAAGGCGGCGGCGACATAGGTCAGCGCCGCAGCGTCCAGCACGCTGTTTACGCCGCCCATCTCTTGCGGCTCAAGGATGCCTTCCGTCACGAGCAGCTTCTTGGCGCGGTTGCTGGCGTTGAACTCCACCGGCAGCGTCACTAGGGCAAAGAGCGCCACTGCCGCGAAGACGATCAGCCCGAACCAAGCCAGCGGCGTGAACGAGAGGAACAGCCCGGCAAAGAAGATGATCGGGCCGAGCCAACTGCCGATCTGCACCGTGGGCACCATCGCCGAGCGCAGTTGCAGCGCGGCGTAGCCGGTTTTGTCCTGCAGGGCGTGGCCCACTTCATGCGCCGCCACGCCGACCGCGGCCAGCGTCGGCCCTTCGTATACGGCAGGGCTAAGGCGCAGCGTCTTGGAGCGCGGGTCGTAGTGGTCCGACAGCGTGCCCTGCACGCGCTCGATGTCGATGTGGCTCAGGCCGTTGTCGTCCAGGATGCGCCGGGCCGCCTGTGCGCCCGTGATGCCGCGTGCGTTGCGCACCTTGGAATACTTGGAAAAAGCCGATTTGACCTTGAACTGGGCATACAAGCCCAAAATCAAGGCGGGCAATGCCATGATCAGATACAACGGATCAAAGAACACCGCGTTTGCTCCTTTTGTCGACAGTCATGCTGAGCGGCTGTCGCGCTCTACGCGCCGGGCGTATAGAGATATTGCGTAAACTACTACGTATAGAATCTAACACAAGTTTCACCAGAGATGGGTTAGAGTCCAGTTAGCATTGTGTTAGAACGGGGCAGTAACAAGATCGTAGAGAACAGCCAAAGAAGGGGCCGGAGAAACTTCGTATTCGCTCGCACTTGCAAATATCGGCGAGGAGTCAGATTCGTTGCAGCCGCCAAGTTTTCCTCTGGGTGCTCTGCGACCTTTGCGTCTTTGCGGTTTGCCGTTAGTTTGGGCGCGGCCAGAGGTGCAGTTCTTCCAGTTCGAGGCGGAAGGCGCGGAAGGTTGCCGCCAGGCGCGCGGGCGGGAAGTGGCTGTTGATGCCGCTGGGGTTGGGCAACACCCACAGCGGGGCCGGTCCGATGCCTTGCGCCTGGCGGCCCAGGCTTGCCGCGGGGCGCGCAAAGGCCGTACGATAGGCGCCGATGCCGAGGACGGCGACAGCCCAGGGCCGGTAGAGTTCCACTTTGGCCTCCAGGCTGCGGGCGCCTGCGTCCAGCTCGGCGCGGGTTAACTCGCCGCCGCCCGCCGTGGCGCGGGCGACGAAGTTGGTGATGCCGCAGCCGAGTTCCAGCAGGCAGCTTTGTTGCTCGGGTCGCAGGATCTGCGGGCTGAAGCCGCCTTCGTGCAGCGCGCGCCAGAAGCGATTGCCGGGGCGTGCGAAGTGATAGCCGGTGTAGCCCGAATAGAGGCCGGGGTTGATGCCGCAAAAGAGGACGCGCAACCCCGGCGCGATCACATCGGGAATGGTGTTGCCGGCGGCGGCGAGCAGGTCCGCCTGGGTGGGTTTCTTTCGTGTGGGCAAGGTATGCGCCTTCCGTTGGGCGGGCAAACCGAAGTCCGCGCGCGGGTCACGCGGCGGGCGATGTCTATACGCATTTTATCACGCGCGGCCTGCTTCGCCCTGGCGAGACGAGGCGATAGAACGCGGATGCTACGGATCGGACGGATCCACGACGAAATATCCCCAAAACCATTGACATTGGCGGTGCAAACCGTTACAATGTAGACATAAGTAGGCGTGCGGGGCAGGGAAGCATGTTCACTGGATGATATCCGCTCGCACGCCCCTATGAGGTACGCAGAGATGGCGCGTGCTTCCTCTTGATCAGACGAAGGTTCTCGGCCCCGGTCCGTTTTGGGCGTTTGGCTGGTGATTTCGTGTAGAGGAGGAGCGATGATCGTCGTCAATGGCGAAAAGGTTTGGGTGCCTAGTGCAGTTGCAGGTAGGTCAGTCGGTGTTGTAATGTAGTGTTCATGGCAAGAGCAGCGATATTT
>JBBSBO010000452.1:0-3408 GCA_038251215.1 Caldilineales bacterium | reverse complement strand
CCCAGCCCGGGAACGTGTACCTTCGGCGCCGGTAGGATGGCGTTGACGCGCTGCACGACCGGCTGCGAATAGTTGAAGGATTGATCGCGCGCCACAAACTCCAGTTGATGTACACCGCCCTCGGCAAAGACGCTTTCGACCGTACCGGGCCGGATTTCCTCCCACGGCCCTGCCCCGGCGGGACCGCTCTGGCGGCGCAAGATCTTGAGCCTGCCCTGTGGCGTTTGCAGGTCGCCGGTCGTGATGTTGACCAGCAGCGGTTCGCCGACCGTCACGTCCAGCGCACCATCCGCCGGCGCTTGCCGATTCGCCGGCAGCGAACTCACCTTGATCCAGGGCGGGCGCGTGTCCGGTCGATAGCGCGTCAACCCCGCCGGCCCGCCCATCCAATAGCTGCCGTCCTTCGCCTGCGCCACGGCATAGACAACCGGGCCGTGCAAACCATCCTCGGGCGTCAAGCTGCCCCAGGTGCGCCCGTCATAGCGGGTCACGCCCGCCTCGCTGCCCACCCACAACATGCCAGCGTCTGCATCTGCCTCTAGCGTCCAAATCAGCCCGCCCGCGATGTGACCGCCGGCGTCGCCGTTGGACCACGTGCGCCCGTCCCAATACGCCAGCCCCTTCTGGTGGACAATCGCCCACAACGATCCCGGCGCACGCCAGTCGGGCGCCAGCCCGCTGCTGATAATCCAGTTGCCCGGCAGCGTCCCCGCGTTTGTAGGGTCATGCAGATGCATCGACCAACTGCCGTCGGCCTGGCGCTGCCACAGGCCCGCCGCACGCGTGCCCGCCCACAACACGGCTTGACCATCCAGCATCAATGCCTCGATGCTCTGCCCGGCCAGAGCCGGCTGCTCCTGCACGCTGTCGTCGCGCGCGTCGTAGCGCACCAAGCCGGCATCCGTGCCGACCCACATCACCGGCCCATCCGCCAGCAGCGCCGTCACCGTGTCGCTGGGCAACAACTCTTGCGAAAAGGGCGACCGCCACACGCCATGGGCAAAGCGGAACAGCCCTTCAAAGGTTCCGGCCCAAATAGCTCCGACGGAATCCTCGGCCAAAACAAGCACGCGCGTGGGCAAGCCGTCCTCCCAGTCGAAGACCTTCTCCGGCGCAAACGGCTGTCGCTTAAGCCGAATGCCCCCGCCGCCCGTCGCAATCCACAACCTGCCCTGCCGGTCGACCAACAGATCATTGATGTAGTTGATCGGGTCCGCTTCGTCACCGCCCTGCACATCCGTCATCCATATGCCGGCCTGCACGCGGAAGACGCCCGCCGGCGTGCCAAACCAGACGCTGCCGTCTTCGTCCACGGCGATGGCGCGCACAAAGCGCGAGGTCAAGCCGTCCAGCCGCTTCGCCGCGTAGGTTGCGCCCTCGCCTGCCGGCGGCTCTATCTCAAATGCGCCGGCCCCATCGGTGCCCGCCCACACGCGCCCGTCGCGGTCCACCGCCACGGCGCGCACGGCAGCCTCTCGCCCATCCTCATCGCGCAGCGGCAAGAGCTGCCACACGGCGGCATGGGCGTCGCGGATCGCCAAGCCCTGCGCCACGCCCGCCGCCAGGCGACCGTCGCCCGTCTCACCCAGCGCAAAAACGCCCTGTGCGAACAAGCCCCCGGCATCCGCCTCGCGCCGCCAGTTTTCGCCGATAAGCCGCCACAGCCCATCCTCGCTCCCGGCCCACAACTCGCCGTCATAGGCCCGCAGCGCGTATACCGCCGCGCCGGCAAATGCATCCTCCGCGGTCACGCCTGCGTGATTGAGACAGTACAGCCCTCGCGCCGCGCCGATGTAAAGATTCCCCTGCCATTCGACCAATGCCAACACCGCGCCGGCTACACTCCCTGCCTGGGACCAGCCCTCGCCGTCCCACGCATAGACAACCCCGGTCGACGTTCCTGCCCAGATTTCGCCCTCATGCGTGCCCAACGCCAAGGCATGGACAGCGCCGTCCGGCAGTGCATCGGCAGAGGCATCGACAGAAGCGTCAGCACCGTCAGCGCCGTCAGCCGGGAAGCTCGTCCACAGGCCGTCGAAGCGGCTCACGCCCAGTTCGTCGCCCGCCCAGATTGCCCCCTCGCTCGCCGCCAGCGCCCACACGTTGTTCGAGGCCGGACCACCGCTCTGGCGCGTAAAAGTCGCCCAGCGATAGTCCGCCGCCGCGCCCTGCCATTGCGGCCCCATCGGGGAGTTCTGAGCGTACAGACTCGGTGCGCAGAGCAGCGCGACCGCAAGCAGCACAGCAGCCCGGATCAGCGCCCGGCTCAAGCGCAGCGCGCTTCCGCGCCATCCTTGCTTCATCACCCGCTGCTTGATTTGCATCCGCAGCCGCTCGATTTCTTCCTCTCCTCCATGCTTGCTGCACCTATTGGCGCAGAGCGGTAGAGCCAATCACAACGGCCCTCAATTAATGATGACGAATCGACAGAATATTCGATACTGTTTTCTCTGCTTGACATAGAAAGACGGCCGCGCCGGGCGATGTACGTCATTTGGCGGATTTGCACATCGCCCGGCGCGTAGTACACTGTACGTCATACTGGAATCACGTCCTGCCCGGTCGCACGTTGCGAGTGAAGACCTATGCAGACCTCAACAGCGCCATCACAGCCTTCCAGGATGATCGCAAGCGCCATGGCTCGCCCTATTCGCGCGCTGATACTGGCGTCGTTTTTCGCGGGGCTGTTCCTGCTTAGCCCTGTCCTCACGACGCCTCTCTTCAGCCAAAGCAATCCGCCCACTCTCCCCCGCGATCGCAGACCCAATCGCGAGTTGACTGTTCCCTACCATCCAATGCGCCCAGCCCCGCCGGATGTGCATGGCGCGCGCCGTCCGTCGCCCGCCCCTGCCGTCATACCGTCGCGCCGCAGCCTCGCACGCGTGCCCCAGACGCCCACGCGCGATCCCTATCGCCCCTAAACACAGAAGTTGCAGCCGTATCCAAAGATGCCGGCGTTAATCCTGACGCGCAAAACCGCCCTGCGCGCACCACTTGTGCGCAGGGCGGCCAAGCCATTGGGGTGCGGTTCATGCGATGTTGCCACGCGAGCCGGCGACATTGTGGGTTTGGCGAGCGCCCCTAGCGGGCGAAGGCGTTGAACGGGTTCGTATGCGTCAGCTGCCAAATGGTTGCTTCGTCCACGCCCGACGCGGTCAACTTGGGCAGAAACACCTCGCTGAGATGCGTATACGGTCGCGGCGTACCGCCCCCCGGCTTGGACGGGTCATACCAGCCGCGGTCGTGGCTGAGCAGCAGGCGCTCGCCGTAGCCGGCGTCAAGCACCTTGGCGATCAACTCGATGAAGCGCTCGTCGCTGAAGCCTTCGCTGCCCAGCGCGTCATATTCGATCCACGCCCCGCGCTGTAATGCCTCCAGATGCAGGCCGAAGTCCGGCTCCGCCTGCGT
>JBBSBO010000451.1:0-3414 GCA_038251215.1 Caldilineales bacterium | reverse complement strand
TAATCGCCTCGTCGGGCGGCGCACCGCGATTGTTGAGGATATCCCCGGCACCACGCGCGACCGCATTTACGGCGACAGCGATTGGAACGGCGTCGGCTTCATCGTGATCGATACGGGCGGGCTGGAAGCGCCTAGCGAGTTGGGCCAGGCGCGGGCGCGGCGCGGTTCGGCGCAGCCGCTGGCATTAGGTTCCACGCTCTTTATTGAGCATATCCAGAACCAGGCGCGCCTGGCGGTGGAAGAGGCGGATGTCGTGATCCTGGTGGTGGACGGGCGCGAGGGCGTGACCGGCGCGGACCTGGACATCGCCGAGGTGCTGCGCGCGGCGGAAAAGCCGATCTTCGTGGCGGTCAACAAGACGGAAAGCCAGGAGCGCCGCCTGAATGCGCCGGAATTCTGGAACTTGGGTCTGGCGGAGCCGGTGGCGATCAGCGCCTATCACGGCGAAGGCGTCGGCGACCTGCTTGACCTCGTGGTGGCGGCGCTGCCGCCCTTCCCCGTGGACTACGAGGCGGAAGACGAAAGCGTGCGCATCGCCATTGTGGGGCGGCCCAACGTGGGCAAGAGCAGCTTGCTCAACGCCTTGATCGGCATCGAGCGGGCGATTGTGAGCGAGACGCCCGGCACGACGCGCGATGCCATCGACATGACCTTCAACTACGAGGGACAGGAGATCACGCTGATCGACACCGCCGGCATCCGCCGCCGCGGCAAGGTGGAGCCTGGCATCGAGAAGTACAGCGTGTTGCGCAGCATGCGCAGCATCGACGAGGCGGAGGTGGCGCTGCTCCTGATCGACGCCGTGGACGGCGTCACCGCGCAGGACGCGCATGTCGCCGGCTACATCCTGGAGAAGATGAAGGGCGTGGTCGTGGTGGTGAACAAGTGGGACGCGCTGGAAAAAGACAACAACACGATGATCGAGTATGTGCAGCGCGTACGCGAGGAACTGAAATTCCTCGCCTATGTGCCAGTGATCTTCATCAGCGCCAAAACCAAGCAGCGCGTGCATACCGTGCTGCCCACGGCGCTGGAAGTCGCAGCCGCGCGCCGCCATCGCATCCCCACCAGCGAACTCAACCAGATCGTGCGCGAGGCCTATGATCGCATGGCGCCGCCCTCCAAGAACGGGCGACCGCTGCGCATCTATTATGCCACGCAGGTGCGCGTGTCGCCGCCGACCTTCCTGATCTTCGTGAATGACCCGGACATCGTTCACTTCTCGTATGAGCGCTATCTGGAGAATCGCCTGCGCGAGAAAGTCCCGTTCCCCGGCACGCCCATTCACCTGATCTTTCGCCAACGCGAACGAGAGTAGTTGTAGGCGGAGATTGGTGGAGCAAGGCGGATAAGGAAGGGCATGCGACGACTGCGGTACTATTCAATTGAGATGGCGCTGATCTTGCTGCTGGCGGCGGCGGTGGGCTATTTCGGCTATCTGGGCTATGGGCTGCTGGCGCCCTCGTACGCGCTGGAGCCGTTCTCCGGCGAACGCGCCAAGTTCTATGTGGAGCAGCAGGTGACCTTCGGCCCGCGCGTCACGGGGACGGCGAGCAGCGTGCAGACCGGCGACTGGCTGGTGGAGGAGCTGCGTCTGCTGGGCTGGGATGTGCTGATCCAACCCTTCATCGCCTATGACGGGACGCCGGCGCGCAACATCATCGCCATGCGCGGGGCGGGGCCGAGCGCGGGGCCGGTCGTCATCCTCGGCACGCACTACGACACGCGGTTGGCAGCCGATCGGGACCCCGACGAGACCAAGCGCAATGAGCCGACGCCCGGCGCCAATGCCGGAGCGTCCGGCGTAGGCGTGCTGCTGGAGCTGGCGCGCACGCTCGACGCGACAGGTTCGGGCCACACAGTGTGCCTGGCGCTGCTGGATGCCGAGGCGAATCGCGGCCTGGACGGCTGGGACTATGCGCTGGGCAGCGCGTATTTTGTGCAGCGTCTGAGCGAGGATACGCCGCGCTGCGCTTCGCCGCGCGCGGTGGTATATCTGGACCAGGTGGGTGGAAGTACGGGGCGCTTGGCTGCGGTCAGCCCGCAGACGCCCGCCTTGGCGAAAGCGCTGGAGCAGACAGCCGAGCGCATCGGCTACACGGGGACGATGATCGGCACGCGCGCGCGCGATGAGCCGGACGCGGCTACGCGCTTCGCCGCGGCCGGCCTGCCCGTGGTGATGCTGGGCGAGTTCGACTACGCCTACCGGCACACGCTGAGCGACACGGCCGACAAGGTGGCGCCCAGCACGCTCCAGCGCACCGGCGACATCCTCAAAGGCTGGCTGGAACGCGGGGCGCAGTTCTAGGGGAAGGAAAAACGGTTTGCCCTAATTGTAGCGCAGTTCGAGCAGCTGCCAGCGGTCGTCGCGCCAGGTGAGGCGCCAGTGGTCTACCCCTAGCTCGACGCGGGCGGAGGTAATGGCGTCGCCCTCAGTCTCGTCATCGACAATGAGGGCGAGCGCGGCGAGGTCCTCGGGTGCGAGGGGCGGCGGCGGGGCCGGGAACACGGCGAGCACGTAGCGGTCGAGGATGGCGTCGCGCCCGGCCCACACATAGTCGTCGTTTGGGGCGGGCGTGCCGCGTCCGTCGATGATGCGAGCATCGGGCGCCCAGAGTTGGCGCAGCAAGGCCAGGTCGCCGTCGATCGAGGCCTGGCGTTCGGCCAGAATGAGGGCGGGTGCGGCCTCGGCGGGCGGGCGCGTGGCGGCTGCGGGTGGAGATGCTGCGTCCGGCGCGACTGCCTGGCTACCGGGCAACGCAGACGGCATCGCCGGCGCCGGCGAACAGGCCGCCAGGATCAGCGCCAAGAGGGTGAATCGCCACAGGCGCGCTGCGGCGCTAAAGGTGGTCGTCCAGGCTGGGACGCAGGTTGGGGCGGCGACGATGGAATGTTCCACGGCTAGAGGGATGATAGGATGAACCCGGTTCTTGTCCACATTGGTCCGTTTTCGTTGACATGGTATGGCATTTTTATCGTGGGCGGCGCGATGTTGGCCGCGTATTTCGGGGGGCGGCTGGCCGCGCGCGCCGGCGAAAATCCCGACCACGTGTGGAACATCCTAGCATGGTCACTGCTGGCGGGCATCATCGGCGCGCGGCTGTACCATGTTTTCAGTTCGCCCGTCGACGGGCCGGGCTGGTCCTATTATCGCACGCATCCGCTGGACATTATCAACTTCTGGAGCGGCGGCTTTCACGGGCTGGGCATTTACGGCGGGCTGGCTGGCGGCGGGCTGGCGATTGTCGTGTACTGCCGGGTCAACAAGCTGAGCATCCTGCGCTATCTGGACTTCATCGCGCCCAACGTGCTGCTGGCGCAGGCGGTGGGGCGCATGGGCAACTTCGTCAACCAGGAACTATACGGGCCGGCGACCGATCTGCCCTGGGCTTTCCACATCAACCCGAACTTCCC
>JBBSBO010000450.1:0-3416 GCA_038251215.1 Caldilineales bacterium | reverse complement strand
GGTCTGCGCCCCAAACAGTCGTTGGCGCAGAATTTCTTGTCCGATGAGCGCTATCTGTCCGGCATCGTCGAGGCTGCGGAGCTGTCGGCGGAAGATGTGGTGCTGGAGGTCGGCCCTGGGCTAGGCGTGCTGACCGATGAGTTGGCCGTGCGCGCGGGTCGCGTCGTCGCCGTCGAGCTGGACGACCGCCTGGTCGAACTGCTGCAAGAAGATTTCGCCGACCGCCCGCATGTCTCCATCGTACACGGCGATATTCTGGCGTTCGATCCGGCAATCGTAGTCGGCGCCGACACATATAAAGTCGTGGCGAACCTGCCCTATTACATCACCAGCGCGGTGCTGCGCCATATGCTGGAGGCCAGTCGCCCGCCCCGTTTGGCCGTGCTGATGCTGCAGAAGGAAGTCGCCGAGCGCATTTGCGCCGAGCCGGGCGACATGTCGCTGCTGGCGCTGAGCGTGCAGTTCTACGCGCGGCCACGCATCGTGTGTAGCGTGCCGGCGAGCGCCTTCTACCCGCAGCCCAAAGTGGACAGCGCCGTGCTGCGCCTGGACGTGTACCCGCAGCCTGCCGTGGCGGATGTGCGGCCCGATCGTTACTTCACGGTGGCGCGCGCCGGCTTCGGCCAAAAACGCAAGCAACTGGGCAACAGCCTCAGCGCCAACCTGGGTCTGCCCAAAGAAACGGTGCGCGAGGCGCTGCGCCAGGGCGATATCGACCCCCGTCGTCGCCCGGAAACCTTGACGCTGCAAGAGTGGCGCGCAATCTGCTTGGCGCTGGGTCGCGCCTAGCGCCAGGCTGTACATCTGCCGCGTTGGAAGCGATAATGGCAACGCAACCAGACTCACCGCGGGGCCGCAAGAGCCAGGCCCCGCTATCCGAACCGCACAGCCGCGAGACGGCGACCTTCGCCGCCGGCGACGGCGCGCCCGAGCAGAATCCGCTGAGCGAACGCGAGATGGACGTGGCGGCGCTGCTGGCGACCGGCGCCAGCAATGCCGAGATCGCGCGCGAACTGGTCATCAGCCCGCACACTGTCAAGGTGCATCTGCGCAATATCTTCGAGAAGCTCCAGGTGAACAGCCGCACCGAGGCGACGCTGGTGCTCTTGCAGCGCGGGTGGCTGTCCGTGCCCGGCGTGGAGGTTCCCGAGGCGCCGCCGGAGGTTGCGCTGCCGGAACCTGAGCCGGAGCCGTGGGCGGATCTCCAGCCGGGGCCGTTGCCGTGGCAGCGGATCGGCTTCGCCGTGGCGACGCTGTTGGCTGTGTTTTTGTTGGCTGCTCCCACGCTGTTAACGCGGCCCAAGACCTCCTTTACCCTACTGAGCGACGCCGGTCAAGTCACCGCCGGGCAGTTGACGCCGGACGCGCTGGCGCGCTGGGAGGCGCGCACGCCCCTGGCGCAGGCGCGCAGCCGCCACTGCGCCGTCTTGCTCGACGGCGAGATCTTCGTCCTGGGCGGCGAAAACGCCCAGGGCCAGACAATGAGCGCCGTGGACGCCTACGACCTGCGCTTCAATTCGTGGCGCAGCCGCGCCGCGCTGCCGGAGCCGTTGGCTAACCTGGCGGCGACGGCGTTGAACGGGCGCATCTACGTGGCGGGCGGCAGCGCCAACCGCACCGACGTCGAAGGCGAGATCGTCCTCAGCGACCGGCTCTATGCGCTAGATCCGGCGCAGGAAAGATGGGAAAGCGTAGGCGTGCTGCCCAGCCCGCTCGCCGGCGCCGCGCTCGTTGCCGCGGGCGATTTCCTCTACTTGCTCGGCGGCTGGGATGGCGAACGTATGCGCGACGAGGTGTGGCGCACGCAGCCGCAGGCCGGCGCCGAGGCAGGTGATGCTGCCGGCGCGCCGCTGCGCTGGGAGTTGACCGCGCGGCTCAATACGCCCGCCTCGTTCTTCGGCGCGGTGGTCGTCAACAACAGCCTCTATGTGATTGGCGGCTACGACGGGCAGCGCGCTTTGGCCGAGGCCGCCGCGTTGGACCTGGCGACGGGCGAATGGCAGCGGCTGCCCCCGATGTCGACCCCGCGCAGCGGTCTGACTGCGATCTACGACGGTATGGCGATCTTTGCGCTGGGTGGTGGCTGGACGAAGGCTATCGACACGCACGAGCGCTATGACGCCTTCGCCAATCAGTGGAGCAATTTCCCCTCGCCCTTCCGCGGCGAATGGCGTCACCTGGGCGCGGCTGCGCTGGACGGTCACATCTGGCTGATCGGCGGCTGGAGCGGCGGCTATCTGGACGCGTATCAAGAGTATCAGAGCGCCTTCCGCGCCCTGCTCCCTGTGATCCGTGGGGATTAGGAAAGCGATCTACCACAGAGAACACAGAGAAGAATAAGAGGATCGAGATCGGTTCTCTAGGGTTTCTTGCCGTTTGCCGTTCTCTGTGAACCTCTGTGGCCTTTGTGGTGAATTTTGGCGGTTTGCTCTTAGTCTGAGCCTTGCACGATCAACGCCAGGCCGCTGCGGATGCGGATGGTGGCGGGCGAGACGGCGAGGGCGTTGCTGACGCCGCGCGTGCTGCCCAGGCATAGGGTGGCGTCCACGAGCGGATAGGCTAGGCCCGTGTAGGTGATGCCCGTCACCTGCGCGCTGAGCGGGATCAGGCTGACCGTGTCGCCGATTTCGCCGTACAGCGTCAACGTTTGGTCGCCGCGCAGGACTTGCGCCGTCTGCTCGCCCTCGGCGATGCGCACCGGGACGGGCCATTCGCGCTGCGCCAGGATGAGCAGGTTCGCCAACGTTTGGTCCAACCTGCCGCCCAGCGCGCCCAGGAGCAGCAACTCGTCGGCGCCGTCGCGTATGCCGCGCTCCATCGCCAGCTCGAGGTCGGTCTGGTTCTTGCTGGGCTGGTGGCGTTCGACCGCGACGCCGGCGGCTTGCAACTCGGCGAGCACGGCAGAGTCGACGCTGTCCAGGTCGCCCACGATGACATGCGGGCGCAGGCCGATGGCGAGGCAATGCGCCGTGCCGCCGTCCGCCGCGATCAGGCGGTCGTCCGCTCGCACGCGCCGTGCCAACGCGGCGTAGTCGCCGACCAGGCCGTTCACAAAAATGACTGCGCGCATGCCGCTCCTCTGTAGACTCTTCTACAAATTCCTCAACGAACGTCTCTATAAAAATGCTTGCCAGATGAAGATTGCCGTCATCGTTAGCGCCAGGGTGAACTCGACAAGGGCCGACAGCGCCATGCTGATGAGATAGGCGCGCACGGCGGCCCGCGCCGCGGCCGGCTCGCGCTTGTCCCACAGCTCCACCAGATAGGCCCCGCCGATGGCGCCGAGCAGCGCGCCGATCAACGTGCCCACGATGGGCAAGAGGCCGCTGAGGAGCAGGCCGCCCAGCAAGCCGCCCAGGATGGCGCCGCCGATGGACTTCCAACTTGCGCCGGCGCGGCGTCCGATCACCAAATTT